>NZ_BLTE01000014.1 GCF_013019105.1 Fundidesulfovibrio magnetotacticus | reverse complement strand
ATCGGGGCCTCGGCCAACGTGATCGTGGTGGGCATGAGCGAGAAGGCCGGGCACAAGATCACCTTCCTGCGCTTCATGAAGTACGGCATGCCCGTGATGATTTTGACCGTGGCCATCTCCATGGCCTATCTCTATCTGCGCTACTACGTGCTGGGCTGGTAGCCGGACATCGCCTCGGCGCGCCCGCCCGGCGGGCGCACCGCCTCGCCCGTCTTTCCCCGGCGTGGCCCGCGCGGACGTTTCAACCGTCTGTCGACGTGGCGCAGCGCACGGCGCGGCGCATGAGGGCGTCGAACACGCCGGCGGCGTCCACCACGCCCAGCACCTCGCCCTTGCGGACCACCAGGAGGTAGTCCCTGCGCCGCAGCACCATGAGGTCCACGGCCACGTCGGCGGTGGATTCGGCGTCGATGGTCTCCTCGCGGGCCGGGGGGCGCAGCAGATCGCGCACCGTGAGCGCGGCGGCCCGGTCGGAGAGGGCCTCCAGGGACTGCGGGGAGAGGTTCACTTCTTCCAGGAAGAAGCCCACCAGGCTTTGCCCCATGCCCTGCTCCTTCATGGCGTCGAAGAAGCCGTCGCGGGCGTACTCGGGGTTGAGCCCGCGCAGGAGGTCCACCATGCCGAGCGCCCCCAGCATCCGGCCCGAAGCGTCGCGCACGGCCACGATGAGGGGCACCGGGGCGTCGGAGGCGCTGCGCTTGAGGGCCTCCGCCGCGTCGAGCAGGCAGGTCTCGGGAGAAACGGAGGGCAGGGCTTCGAGGGGGGTCATGACGGCCTGAACGCTGTCCATGGGCTCGGGTCTCCTTGAGGTGGCGTGTCCCAGGAAAACACGCCCGGCGCTCCCTGGCAAGCCCGCAGGGAACGGCGCGCTTGCATGGCGGGCTCACTGCCGTTACAAGACGGCTCTCCAAACGCCGCAAGGACCGCCATGACATCCACAGACACCATCAACGCCCTGCTCGCCCCCCTGGGGCTCAAGACCACCCACGCCTTCGACGGCATCCACTTCGTGGAGCACAACCTCTTCCTGGTGCTCGACTCCAAGGACGACGGCCTGCTGCTCCTGTGCTTCAACCAGGACTGCCCCCCCGACAAGGCCGCCCTGGCCGCCCTGACGCTCTATTCGCGGGCCTCGGAGCTGGACCTGGAGCTGGGCCTCTCGGGCACCTACACCATGGAAGAGCTGCCCGGCCAGGAGATCAAGCTGCACTTCCACCCCCAGCAGACCGTGAAGGAAAGCCACGGCGGCAACGGCCTGACCCACTGAACACGGCCGGGACAGGCCCGACGCCCTGGCGGCAAGGCCTTCGCCCGGACTTGGCGCGTGCGCCGTTGCCCGCGCCCATCCGTGTTGCCCCCTGGGAAACCTTCCGGGCGGCCGTCAAGACAGACCGTTCGATCAAGGCTTGAAACTTGAAAGCCCGTCAGGCTTTCAAGGCCGCGACCCTATTCCTTCCGGGAGACCTCGAAAGCGGGCCTCACAAGCTCCCTGTCGATGGCGTCGGGGTCGTCGGAGTGGTAGCGCACGAGGTTGCGCAGGTGGAGGAAGGCTTCTTCGTCCATGCTCTCGAAGTCCAGGGCCAGGCCGGTGGCGTCGTTTCGCACCACGCGGGCCTCCACGTGGAAGCCGATGGTCCTGCTCAGGCTGACGGTGAGGGTACACCGGTCCACCCGGCCGAGTTCCGGCTCCGGCTCGCAGAGCACGCCCTTGAGGCTCATGTTCAGGATGCGCACGGGGTGCTTGTGGAGGTTGCCCCAGGCCAGGACGGCCTCGATGTCCATGGGCACGCGGCTGCGCTTGCGGTTGTCGTGGGTCATGGGGTCCTCCCTGCCTGGGTCGGCGGAAAGCTGGCCCGCCGGGACGCGGCCGCGCGCGGGCGGCACCCCGCCGGATGGCGGACGCCCCGCTGACCTTCATGTGCCGATAGCAGAAAATGTCGACCAGGGGAACAGGCCCGGGGTCCGTAAGAGTCGATCCATCGGGGGGCTCTCGCGGACGGGGCGGCGGAAGACCTGGCGCGAAGCCCTCGACGCCGAGCCTCGCACGGGGAGGGGCGTATGGCGGCTGCTTCTTCCGAAGCGAGCCGCCCGCAAGCGGCTCCCACAAACCCCGTTTCGGGGTTTGTTATCGAACTGAAAAGGGCCGCCGGTTTCCCGGCGGCCCCGTGTGGCGTACCGTGGTCGCTCGAACTACTTGGGGTCCTTGCGGCCGATGCAGAAGTAGGCGAAGCCCAGCTCGCCCATGAAGGAGGGCGAGTAGAGGTTGCGGCCGTCGAAGATCAGGGGCGCCTTGATGGTCTTCTTGATGCGCTCGAAGTCCGGGTTGCGGAACTGGTTCCACTCGGTGACCACGGCCAGGGCGGCCGCGCCTTCCAGGGCGGCGTACTGTTCGTCCACCACTTCCACGTTGGGGTCGCCCGCGAACTCCTTGCGGGTGTTGGGACCGGCCACGGGGTCGAAGCAGCGCACCTTCATGCCTTTGGCGGTGAGGTCGCGGATGAGCTCGAACGCGGCGGCCTCGCGCACGTCGTCGGTGTTGGCCTTGAAGGCCAGGCCCCAGATGGCCAGGGTCTTGCCGACCACGCCGCCCTGCGGCTCGAAGTACTTGAGGATCTTGCCCGAGAGCACGTGCTTCTGGCGGTTGTTCACCTCGTCCACGGAGGCCAGCAGCTGGGGCTCGAACTCGTACTGGCGCGAGGTGTCGATGAGGGCCTTCACGTCCTTGGGGAAGCAGGAGCCGCCGTAGCCCATGCCGGGGTAGATGAACTGGTAGCCGATGCGGTGGTCGCTGCCGATGCCCACGCGCACGTCGCGCACGTCGGCGCCCACGCGCTCGCAGATGTTGGAGATCTCGTTGATGAAGGAGATCTTGGTGGCCAGCATGCAGTTGGCGGCGTACTTGGTCATCTCGGCGGAGCGCACGCTCATGACGATGAGCTTGTCGCGGCTGCGGGCGAAGGGCGAATAGAGGGCCTTGAGCAGCTCGGCGGTGCGCACGTTCTCGGTGCCCACCACCACGCGGTCGGGCTTGAGGAAGTCGTTGACGGCGTCGCCTTCCTTGAGGAACTCGGGGTTGGAGACCACGTCGAACTCCAGGGACACGCCGCGCGCCTTGAGCTCCTCGGCGATGATGGAGCGCATCTTGTCGGCGGTGCCCACGGGCACGGTGGATTTGTCCACCACGATCTTGTAGTCCTGCATGTTCTGGCCGATCTCCTTGCCCACCTGGTAGACAAAGGAGAGATCGCACGAGCCGTCGGGCTTGGAAGGAGTGCCCACGCACACGAACACGAAGAGGGCATGCTCCATGCCTTCCTTGATGGACGTGGTGAACTTCAGGCGGCCCTGCTCGGTGTTGCGCTTGACGATTTCGTCGAGGCCGGGTTCGAAGATGTGAACCTTGCCTTTCCTAAGATTTTCAACAACTTCGGGATTGATGTCCACGCAGCAGACGTCGTTGCCCATTTCGGCGAAGCAGGCGGCGCTGACGAGGCCGACATAACCGGTTCCCACAATGCACAGGTTCATATCCGCGCATCTCCATTTCGTGTTTGGTTTCTGAGCCCCCAAGGGGCAGCACCCGATACGAGCGCCGGGGAGCTTTGTCAACAAGAGCTTGTGGCTGGTGAGCGCAAAAGATATACGGCACGTTTGATACGGAACGCAAGGAGAACGTCCATGCCCATTCTGGCCGTCAACGTCGACCACGTGGCCACCCTGCGCCAGGCCCGCCTGGCCCAGGAGCCCGACCCCGTCACAGCCGCCCACCTGGCCGAGATCGCCGGGGCCAGGGCGATCATCGTCCACCTGCGCGAGGACCGCCGCCACATCCTGGACCGCGACGTGGCCCTCCTGCGCCAGCTCGTGAAGACCCGGCTCCATCTGGAAATGGCCGCCACCCCCGAAATGGGCCGCCTGGCCCTGGGCATCCGGCCCCACATGGTCTGCCTGGTGCCCGAGAAGCGCCAGGAGCTCACCACCGAGGGTGGCCTGGCCTGCGCCGGGCGCGAAAAGGAGCTGGCGGACTTCCTGGCCCCGCTGCACGCCGCGGGCATCGGCTCCAGCCTGTTCATCGACGCCGAACCCGCCCAGATCGAGGCCGCCAGGGCCATCGGGGCCGAATACATCGAGATCCACACCGGGGCCTACGCCGACGCCCCCACGCCCCAGGACCGCCAGCGCGAACTGGAGCGCGTGCTCGCGGGCATCCGCCTGGGCCGCGAACTGGGCCTCAAGGTGAACCTGGGCCACGGCCTGAACTACGACAACGTATGGGCCTTCAAGGACGTGACCGGCGTGAGCGAATACTCCATCGGCCACAGCATCATCTCGCGCGCCGTGCTCACGGGCATCGGCGAGGCCGTGGGGACCATGGCCGGGATCATCCGTGGCTTCGCGGACTAGCGCCTCGCAAAACCGGGGGGACTTCCCGTGATCGTGGGCCTTGGCATCGACGTGGCGGAGCTGGACCGCATCCGCGACTCCCTGGAGCGCCACGGCGAGCGCTTCCTCCACAAAATACTCTCCGAGGCTGAGATCGCCCAGCGTCCGCGCAACGCCGTGCCCTGGCTGGCCGCGCGCTTCGCCGCCAAGGAGGCCGCCGCCAAGGCCCTGGGCACGGGGATCTCCGGCGGAGTGACCTTCAAGGACATCGAAATCCTCTCGGAGCCCTCGGGCAGGCCCGTGCTGCGCCTTTCCGGCGCGGCCCTTGAGCGGGCCAAGGCCCTGGGCGTCACCCACTCCCACGTGAGCCTCACCCACGGCCGCGACACCGCCGCCGCCGTGGTGGCGCTCGAAGCACCCTGAACGCGAGGCCCATGGCCATGATCGACCCGCTGCTCACCGCCCCCCTGCTCACCCCGGCCGAGATGAACGCCTGGGACCGCGAGGCCGCGCGCCTGGGCCTGAAGACCGAACTGCTCATGGAGAACGCCAGCCGCGAGGCCCTGCACGCCCTGGCGGAGAAGCTGGACGGGGTGCGCGGCAAGTCCGTGCTCTGTCTGGCGGGCCCCGGCAACAACGGCGGCGACGCCGTGGCCCTGGCCCGGCACCTGCACGACGCAGGGGCCGAGGTGGTGCTGGGCCTGGCCCGGCCCTCCGGGGCCCACAAGGGCGCTCCGGGCTTCCACCTGCGCCTGGCGCGGCGCGCGGGCGTGGTGGTCCTCCGGGCCGCGCAGGCCCTGGAAGAGGCCAAGGCCCAGCCGCCCGACGCCGTGGTGGACGGCCTGCTGGGCACGGGTCTCTCGGGCGACCCCAGGCCGGACACGGCCGCGCTCATCGATGCCGTGAACCGGCTGGGCCAGCGCTCCTTCGTGCTGGCCCTGGACATCCCCTCGGGCCTGTGCGGGCTCACGGGCCGCCCGGGCAGCCCCACCGTGATCGCCGACGCCACCGTGAGCTTCGAAACCGCCAAGCTGGGCCTGGCCCTGCCCCAGGCCTCGCCCTACGTGGGGGAGCTCCTGGTGCGCCCCATCGGCATCCCCCGGGCCGTGCGCGAGGCCCTGCCCCCGGCCCACCGCCTCCTGGCCCCGGAGCTGGCGCTCATGCTCCCCCTGCCCGACCCGGCCATGCACAAGGGCGCGGCGGGCAGGCTCCTGGTGCTGGGCGGCTCACCCGGGCTCACGGGAGCGCCGTTCCTCTCGGCCCTGGGCGCGCTGCGCTGCGGGGCGGGGCTGGTCACGGCGGCCTGCCCGCGCGGGCTCGAACCCGTGCTCAAGGCCGGGTGCCCCGACGTGATGACCCTCCCCCTGGGCGAGGGCGAACAGTGGGACGCATCCATGGCCGCCCCGATCCGTGAGCACCTGGAGGCCTGGGACGCCCTGGTGATCGGCCCGGGCCTGGGCCGCACGCCCGGCGCGGCCCGGTTCCTGGAAGCCCTGCTGCAGGGCGGCCCCCTGCCCCCGGCCGTGTGGGACGCCGACGCTCTTTTCTGGCTGGCCGCGCATCCCCGGCGGCTGGAGCGCTCCGTGATCACCCCGCACCCGGGCGAGGCGGCCCGGATGCTGGGGCTCGCCATTCCGGAGATCGAGTCCGACCGCGCGGGCTGCGTGCGCCGCCTGGCCGAAAGCACCGGAGCGGCCGTGGTGCTCAAGGGTCCGGCGTCGCTGATCTGCCAGGGGGGCGACCCCTCCGGGTCGGTGTACGTCTCCCCCTTCGCGGAGCCCAACCTGGCGGTGGGCGGTTCCGGCGACGTGCTCTCGGGCGTGGCCGGAAGCCTGCTGGCCCGTGGCGTTTCCCCCTTGCTAGCCGCCTGCCTGGGGGTGTATTGGCACGGACTCGCCGGGCGTCTCGTGTCCGGCGAATTCCCCTACCGGGGCAACCTGGCCTCCGAGATCGTCCAGGCCCTGCCCCGCGCCCTCACGGAGTGGCTCGATGCTGAAAGCTAAAGACATCATGACCGCCCAGGTGGTCACCCTCACGCCCGACACCTCCATCGCCGAGGCCGCCCAGACGCTTCTTGAGAAGCGCATCAACGGCTGCCCGGTGGTGAACGCCTCCGGGAAACTCGTGGGCATCCTCTGCCAGTCGGACCTGGTGGCCCAGCAGAAGCGGCTCTCGCTTCCCACGGTGTTCACCCTGCTCGACGGGCTCGTGCCCATGACCTCCATGGCCGACCTGGACCGCGAGATGGAGAAGATCGCCGCCATCAGCGTGTCCCAGGCCATGACCCCCGATCCCCAGACCGTGACCCCCGAGACCCCCGTGGAGGACGTGGCCACCCTCATGGTGGACCGGGGCTTCCACACCGTGCCGGTGATGGAAGCGGGCCGGGTGTGCGGCGTGATCGGCATGGAGGACATTCTGCGCACCCTTTCCGCCAGGAAATAGCCGTGGCCGGGCTCTTCCTGCCCGGCGAGCCCGAAACCCTGGCCCTGGGCGCGGCCTTGGCCCGCTGCCTGCCCGAGGGATGGGACAACCCCGCGCTGTGCTTGCAGGCCGGGCTCGCTTCGGGCAAAACCACGCTCACGCGGGGACTCGTGGAGGCGCTGCCCGGCGGCGACCAGGCCGAGGTGGCCTCCCCGAGCTTCAACCTGGCCAACGTCTACCCCACCACGCCCCAGGTGGTGCACGTCGATCTCTTCCGGCTGGGCGAAGGCCTGCCCGGGGCCGATCTGGACGAAATCCTCGAAAGCCTCCACGCGGGCGCGGCGCGCCTGCTCGTGGTGGAATGGGCCGAGTACCTGCCGCCCGGCTTCCTGCCCGCGGACCATCTGCTGGTGCGCCTGGAGGAACAAGGCGACGGGCGCGAGGCCACGCTCACGGCCAACGGGCCGTGGGCCGCGCGCTGGCTGCAACGGATCAACGCAACCTCTTCACAGAGCGGCTCCTCATGAAAATCATGGTACAGAAGTACGGCGGCACGTCGGTCGCCGGGCTGGAACGGATGCGCAAGGTGCTCTCGCGGGTGCGGAATGGGCTAGACGAGGGCTACAAGGTCATCGTGGTCCTCTCGGCCATGGCCGGCGAGACCAACAAGCTCATCGGGCTGGCCAACGAATTCTCGGCAAAGCCCGATCCCGAGGAGATGGACGCCTTGGTGGTGAACGGTGAGAACGTCTCCATCGCGCTCTTCTCCCTCCTGGCCAAGTCCGAGGGCATCCGCGCCAAGTCGCTGCAGGGCTGGCAGATTCCCATCACCACCACCGACGCCTACATGAAGGCGCGCATCATCAGCATCGACGAAGCGCGCCTGCGCAACCTGCTCGAAGACCACGACGTGCTCGTGGTGGCGGGCTTCCAGGGCGTGGACTGCAAAGGTCGAATGACCACCCTGGGACGCGGCGGCTCCGACACCACCGGAGTGGCCCTGGCCGCCGCCGTGAAGGCCGACGTGTGCGAGATCTACACCGACGTGGACGGCGTGTTCACCACCGACCCCCGCGTCTGCTCCGCCGCCCGCAAGCTCGACCGCATCTGCTACGACGAGATGCTCGAACTGGCCAGCTCCGGCTCCAAGGTGCTCCAGATCCGCTCCGTGGAATTCGCCAAGAAATTCAACGTGCCCGTGCGGGTGCGCTCCACCTTTACCGATGATCCGGGGACGCTGGTCACCCAGGAGGACGACGCCATGATGGAAGATCTCGTGATTTCGGGCATCGCTTTCGACCGCGACCAGTGCCGCGTCACCGTCTACAAGGTGAAGGACAAGCCCGGCGTGGCCGCCACCATCTTCGGCGCCATCGCCGCCAAGCGCATCCTCGTGGACATGATCATCCAGAACACCAGCCACGACGGCTACACCGACATGACCTTCACCGTCTCCCGGGGCGACCTGGACCAGACCCTGGCCATCCTCGCGGGCGTCGGCGACGAGATCGGGGCCGAATCCGTGCAGCACGACACCAACGTGGCCAAGGTCTCCGTGGTGGGCGTGGGCATGCGAAACCACTCCGGCGTGGCCTCCACCATGTTCCAGGCCCTGTGCGACGAGAACGTGAACATCAAGCTCATCGCCACCTCCGAGATCAAGATCACCTGCCTGATCGACGAGAAGTACGTGGAACTGGCCGTGCGCGCCCTGCACACCGCCTTCGGACTGGACAAGGAACTCAAGGCCGCCTGCTAGCGCGGCCGTCGATCGCCGGACAATGGGGGGGGCGCCGCCGCGTCCCCCTTCCGGCCCGGACTGCCGGGAGGTCCGGCTCCTCCCGGATTGCCGGATGGGTCGGCCTTCTGCCGAAGAGACGGGAGGCATGGCCTCCTGCCGGAGACACGGGAGGCATGGCCTCCTGCCGGGAAGCGTCGGCGGACGTTTTCGCGGCCAGCGCCCCCGGCGGCAGCCGCCAGCCCGGGGACGACACGCCGGAAAGCCCGGCAAGGGGAGAGCATGGTCAAGGTCCAGATCTACGACACCACCCTGCGCGACGGCGCGCAGGCCGTGGACATCAACCTCACCGCCGAAGACAAGCTGCGCATCGCCCAAAAGCTCGACGACCTGGGCATCGACTACATCGAAGGCGGCTGGCCCGGCTCCAACCCCACCGACAAGCGCTTCTTCGAGGACATCCAGGCCCTCTCGCTCAAGCATTCGCGCATCGCGGCCTTCGGCTCCACCCACATGGCCAAGCACGCCGCCGAAAACGATCCCAACCTCAAGGCCCTGGCCGCCAGCCAGGCCCCGGTGATCACCATCTTCGGCAAGACCTGGGACCGCCACGCCGTGGAGGCCCTGCGCGTGGAGCCAGAACGCAACCTGGAGCTCATCGGGAACTCCCTGGCCTGGCTGCGCCCGCGCTGCAAGGAACTCTTCTTCGACGCCGAGCACTTCTTCGACGGCTTCCGCGCCAACCGCGACTACGCCATGGAATGCCTGAAGCGCGCCCATCAGGCCGGGGCCGACGTGCTCGTGCTCTGCGACACCAACGGCGGCACGCTGCCCTGCGACGTGCGCAAGATCTGCGACCACGTCACAAAGGCACTCCCCCTGGCGCGCATCGGCATCCACGCCCACAACGACACCGACATGGCCGTGGCCAACTCCCTCATGGCCGTGCAGGCAGGGGCCGTGCAGGTGCAGGGCACCGTGAACGGCTTCGGCGAGCGCTGCGGCAACGCCAACCTCTGCTCCATCATCCCCACGCTGGAGCTCAAGCTCAAGCGCCAGGCCCTGCCCAAGGGACGCCTGCACCTGATCACCGAAACCTCGCGCTTCGTGGACGAGGTGGCCAACCGCGTGCCCTTCGCGCGCCAGCCCTACGTGGGCGAGTCCGCCTTCACCCACAAGGCCGGTGTGCACGTGGCCGCCGTGGCCAAGGACTCCAGCCTCTACGAGCACGTGCAGCCCGAGAAGGTGGGCAACCTGCGCCAGGTGGTGCTCTCGGATATGTCCGGCCAGGCCAACATCCTCTTCAAGGCCAAGGAATACGGCATCACCCTGGAAAAGGGCTCGCCCGAGGTGCTGGAGATCCTGCGCGAGATCAAGGAAAAGGAGGCCGTGGGCTACGAATACTCGGCCTCGGAGGCCTCCTTCGAGCTGCTCATGCGCCGCGCCCTGGGCATGACGCGCCGCTACTTCAGCCTGGTGAAGTACCGCGTGCTGGACTGGAAACAGACCGGCTGCGAAGACCCCCTGGCCGAGGCCACCGTGATGGTCCAGGTGGGCGGCCACGTGGAGCATACGGCCGCCGTGGGTCTTGGCCCCGTGAACGCCCTGGACAACTCCCTGCGCAAGGCCCTGGTCCGTTTCTACCCCAAAATCAGCGAAATCCGGCTGCTGGACTTCAAGGTGCGCGTGCTCAACGCCAAGACCAAGCACGACTCGGGCACGGCGTCCCACGTGCGCGTGCTCATCACCACCGGCGACCAGACCGACACCTGGACCACCGTGGGCGTCTCCCACAACATCATCCAGGCCAGCTGGCAGGCCCTGGAAGACGCGGTGAACTACAAGCTGGTGATGGAAGACAAGAAGAAGCAGCAGGGGAAGTGCTAGCGACGCTTTGCCAGGGGGAAGAAACCAGCATTTCCGGGTGAGGCCCTCAGGTTGGCCTTGCAGCCGTTCGTGCAGGCAACGCGCCCCGAAGTGCGTTGCGCCTGCCCCTCAGGGCCGCTTCCGCCTCCCTGAGACCTGAGGGCGGCCAGTCTAGTGCATGCGGGAGCCATTCCTTTCCGCGAAGGCCCTGGGTGACGTTATCCCCAGGCCTCTTTGGTGTGGATCTCGATGCAGAGGCCGCGCCAGTCTTCGATGACGCCCCTGGCTTACGTTCTGGAGCGTAACCGCCCCGTGGACAGCCCCCCGGTCCGCCCCTCCCCGGCGGCAAGAACCGGCCTTCCCATTCCGCAGGGCCCCTTCCTTGCTAGAGCCGTATCGCTGGTCAGAATTGATCCCGGGGCGCGGGGCGTGCCAAAGAGCGCTCGGTCACGCCCGGGGAGTTACTGGTTATCAATCGACAAGTGCAGCACGGCTGCGTTCAAAGTCCGGGCATCGGCGGGCGCGAAATCGAACCCCTGATGGTTGCCCTGCAAGAACACGAGGTTCACCTGATTCTCACCGGCCTTGGCCGTAATCTGGCAAGTCCCCTCTCTTTTTTCCACCAGCCATTTCTGCGCGGGAATGTCAGTGGCTTTGTACACCTCCACCCCGTTCGCTTGAATGGAAAGCCCCTGGCCAGGGATGGGGTTGTTGATGGCGAATTCGATGCGCAGACGCTGTCCGGCTTCTGCCGTAAATTTTAGGCCTATCATCCCCCCATAGGCCCAGCGCCATTTTCCCAGGGGATCGATCTCGATGTCGTCCAATCCGCTCACGTGGATGCGGCTTTTGGCGGAACAGACGCCGAACCATCCCACAAGGTCATGGCCCATGCAGGCTTCACCCGGCTCTAGAGGCCGCCAGGAAGACATCTCGGGGAAGAGGGCGTCGAGGTTGACGTTCTCCGCAGCCTGACCAGCCATATGGGTGAAGGCTTCGTTGCGGACCAACTCACGGCAGACAGCCTTGGCCAACAGATAATTGCCATACCTCGTGAAATGAAGATTGTCCGAGTATAACCGTTTGAGCCCCCATTCTTTGGCTTGTTCATCAAAAATGGGCTGCATATCAACATATGGCACCGATAATTTTGCGGCAATCTCTGCATTTGTCCGCTGAACGTAGGCGCGTCCAAAATCATACAACTTCAGAAGACCAGGATCAATCCTGTACGGCAGAGTGCTGGCGGACTCCTCATTCTTCATTGTTCCGTCAACAATCCAAGGATAGTTAAGGAGCACAACCCCCTTGTGCTTTTCTCGAAGAATGGACACCATTCGCTCTACGTTACGCCTGTAGCCAAACAGACCCATCTTTTCACGCATCTTTAAATCAAAATTGAGCGACTCCAGCCAGTCTTGAACAGTTCTTCCCGCGTGCTCCATCAAGGAATACAGGGCAGACACCCGCAGGAATGCACTGATGCGGCCGACGAAACTCTCCGAATTATTGTTCACCAATTGAGAGAGATAGGGTGATCCGGCACCATTGGCGAAGTGTTCAAGAGCCTTTTTATCGATGGAGTAAGCGGCCATGACATCATTGAGCCCATCCATGAAGACATAGAAATCAGGATCGTAGCGATCAAACTCTTTCTCAACGCGCAACAGACTATGCCAGCTATGATAACCGAACACGCCAGCGTTGATAACCTCAATGCGCTGACCTTTCGGGAATACTTTACGCAACAGCTCCTCGAGAATATACGGATATGTATAATTGTCACCACCTGCGTTTGATCCTATTGTTGTCGACCCTCCAACACACATCACTCTTATTGTGTCTTTTGGTTTAGACACCTGGAAATCTTTGCCACGGAACCCGAGACTATTGAACGAGTATTCTCCGACCTTTTTCCCCTCTATCAGGCGGTATCCGAGAAGATCATCTTTCGCTGCATACTCCCCTTTCTGGAAGCTCTGCATGTCCATAAAATCAACCTTTGCAGGCCCGCTTTCATCACGCACAGATACATAAAAATACAATTTGCTCGCAAATTCAAGAAACACGAAAACAGCAGCAGTCGTGAGCAACAACAGAACAAATGATTTGAGCTTGCTTTCCGCCACGATTTTACCTTAAATACGGCAATAAATGCTTTTTAAATTATCACGCACCATGATCATGCCTGCCGATGCACACAAATCATGAGAAAACGCATGATAGGATGTGAAAAATGCATCACGCCAGAGTGTCCGCTCCGTTATTTTTGCCAACCAATATATCAGCCCTGCCAAACTCATCAAGCCCCAAGCTGGTCCTCTGGGAGCACCCCATATTGATGGACGGCGGATCGCCCTCAACTGATTCTTGCAGATGGTCTAACTATTCGGCCCTTGCCCCGCCCTGCCCCATTCGGGCCAGTTGAAACATGCGAGGCGCCTATCGCGGACGAAGGGGAGCCACCCGGAATACATGCTTTCAGGGGGGGCCTCTGAGGCCGCCGACTCCGACTTTGCGACACCGGTGGCAGTCCTCCGGGACCCGCGGACTGGAGCGCGGCGGCAGTGCCGCCAGCGAACGCCTCCCCCGCCAAAGAGGTTTGTCGTCGGCCCGGAAGGTCAGGCGCCTTGTGCCCGCCGGAGGCATCACTTCCCTAAGCTTGCCCTCGATCCTCGCGCCCCCGCAAGCCTCTGGTTCAGACTCCTTCCACGAAACCCACGCTGCGCCTCGCCACTTCCTCCCGCGTCTCCGCGTGCGTGGTGAGGATATGCCGCGAGGTCACGCGCTCGTCGATCCGCAGCACCACGGCCTCGCGCGTTTTCGAGCCCGTCCTGCCGGTGATCTCCCACAGATTTTCGATGGGCACCTTGCTGTCGCCCACGGCGTGCAGGGCCAGGAGCGGGGCCGTCACCTTGCCCAGGCAGCTCCGAACCTCGCGCAGGCCCGCTTCCAGCGAGGCCAGGGCGTTCAGGCCCGTGCTCGTCTCGTAGCCCTGCCAGGGGGCGATGCGGCGCGACTCCTCCTTGCGCGCGGCATTGGGCCACACGGGCCGCCAGCGGCGCAGCAGCGACAGAAGCGGCAGCCGCCAGTCCGTGGCCGCCGGGGGCCAGAAGCGGTAGAGGAACACGGGCGAGGCGATGGTGACCACGGCGGCGGGCCGGTAGCGCTGGGCCAGGGCCAGGGAAAGGCTCCCCCCCATGGAGAGCCCCAGCACGGCCACGCGGCCGTGTTCGCGCTCCAGGGTCTCGTAGTCGCGGGCGGCGCAGGCCAGCCAGTCCGGCCAGCCGGTGCGGTTCCAGGCCTCCACGGACTCGCCGTGGCCCGGCAGCAGGGGGACGCTCACGCAAAACCCCCTGGCCGAAAGGGCCTCGGCCAGGGGGAGCATCTCGAAGGGTTCGCCGCCGAACCCGTGCAGGAGCAGGCAGGCGGGACGGGTCACGGCATCAGGCCTTGGAGGCTTCCATGCCGGCGATCACCTCGATGAGCACGCCCGTCACCTTCTCCGCGTTCTGCTTGAAGATGTGCAGGATGTCCTCCCAGGTGACGGGGGGTTCGTCGGTCTTCCAGCAGTCGTAGTCGGTGGACATGGCCACCGCAGCGTAGGGGATGCCCGCCTCGGCGGCCAGGATGGCCTCGGTGGCGATGCTCATGTTGATCACGTCCGCGCCCCACTGGCGGAACATGTTGGATTCCGCGCGGGTGGAGAAGCGCGGGCCTTCGATGGTCACCACGGTGCCGGTGGGGTGGTGGCTGTAGCCGAACTTGGCGCAGGCCGCGATGAGCCTCTCGCGCAGGCCCTGGTCGAAGGGGTCGGCCATGGGGGTGTGCACGGGGCAGTGGGGCTCGAAGCGCTCGTGGAAGGTGAGGGGGCGCAGGCGGGTGAAGTCGATGAACTGGTCGAGCACCACCAGGTCGCCGCGTTTGATCTCGGCCTTGAGCGAGCCCACGGCCGTGGTGGCCAGGATGTGGGTGCACCCGGCGGCCTTGAGGGCCAGGATGTTGCCCCGGTAGTTCACGAAGGTGGGGGGGCAGGTGTGTCCCCGGCCATGGCGGGCCAGGAGCACCACGTCGCGGCCCTTGATGGTTCCCTGGCGCAGGGTGGAGTTGGGCTTGCCGTAGGGGGTGTCCGCCTCGAAGTCCCTGGGGTTTTCCAGGATGTCGGGGTTGTCCAGGCCGCTGCCGCCGATGATGCCGATCTTCATGTCGCTTGCGGGTTCCCTTGCCGGGCCGCGCCCGGCTGGTTGAGCTGTCGGGCCGGGGCCGTTCAGCTGATCTGGATGATGGAGTCCAGCGGCAGGCCGTTGAGCTTGTCGCGGCCGTTGAGGAAGCACAGTTCCACCAGGATGCCGATGCCCACGATCTCGGCCTCGAAATTCTTCATGAGCTGGAGCATGCCCGTGAGGGTGCCGCCGGTGGCCAGCACGTCGTCGATCACCAGGACCTTTTCGCCGTGCAGCAGGGCGTCCTCGTGCATGCAGAGGGTGTCGGTGCCGTACTCCAGGTCGTAGGTGACGGAGGCGGTCTTCCAGGGGAGCTTGCCCGGCTTGCGCACGGGCACGAAGCCGATGCCCAGCTTGTAGGCCAGGGCCGCCCCGAAGATGAAGCCGCGCGCCTCGGCGCAGACCACCTTGGTGGCGCCTTTGTCGGCGAAACGCTCGGCAAAGGTGTCGATGGCTTTGCGGAAGGCCACGCCGTCGCCCAGCAACGGGGTGATGTCGAAGAAGAGGATGCCCGGCTTGGGCACGTCGGGAATTTCCCGTAACAAGGCGCGAAGGTCCATGACAGCTCTCTCCTGAAAATGATATGTATGCCTTGGTGCCGCTACGTGAAACCGCGCATTTCGTCAAGCGACTCCGCGCCATGGTCTTGAAACAACAGGAGAATGCCTTTTGTTTTCCCGCCGAGCGTTCGTCACGCGTTACCTGCTGGCCCCACTGGCCGCCAACTTTGCCGTACTGGGATGGTTTGCCTCACGCGATCCCGGCTGGTGGGGGCTCAAGGGAGTTCTGCAACGGCTCGAATGCCTTGCGGGACGTCAGCCCGTGCTGGTGCAGGGTCTGCACCAGGAACTGCCCCAGGCGGGACCGCTGCCCCAACGGCTCCTGGCGGCCGAGCCGGGACAGCCGCGCCTGGAAACGGCTGACGCCCAGGACTGGAAGTTCTACACGGTCCCTGCCGGGCGGCCCGGCCAAACCCTGCTTTTCGAGGTGCGCCCGCAAAGCCGCGAGATGTCGTTTTATCCGCGCGTGAGCGGCGAGGACAGCTCGGTGGAACTCCTGCTGGAGCAGGGCGGAACGCCCAGGCGCGCGGCGCTGCTCCAGGGAAAGCAGGGCGTATGGACGCCCATCGGCGCGCGCTGGAGCGCCTCCGTCGCCTGTCACGACCCCGGCGCGCCGGTGGTGGCGCATGTGCGCCTGACGGGTCCCTGGGCTCAGCTTTGGGCCAGGGAGACGAGCGCCTTCTTCTAGTCCCCCACGCCGAGGCGCAGCACGGCCAGTGCGCCGTACTGCGTTTCCAGCCAGGCCCTACCCTCCACCGAGACTTCGAGCGTGACCGGCCCCTCGCCGGGCCGGGCCGTGAGGACCAGATCCCGACTCCCCTCCCCCCCTGCCTGCCGTGCGGCCAGCACCGCTCCATGGGAGTCGCGCAACACGCATCCGGCGCGGCCCCCCGCCAGACGCACGCGCGCCCGCGCCTCCATGCCGGGTCGAGCCTCGATAGCGTCGAAGGTCACGCGCAAGAAGCCCGGGACACCCTCCCGGGCCGGTGCCAGACCCTCCGTCTCCTGAGCGAGATCCTCCAACAGGACGGACAGCCCGGCCCCCTGGTCTTCCGGGGTAACGCCCCCGCCGGGCCCCACACGAAGCACCCTGGCGGCCGGATCGGGGACCAGGACGCGGTAGAATCCGGCCTGGGCGCTGGCTTTGTAGAACACGGCCAGGGCATCCGCGACGGCCCTGGCGGCGAAATCGCCGAAAAGCGCCACATGCCGGAAGCGGCGCGCGGCGATGTCGCGCACCAGGGCCGAGGAATCGGCCCGCCAGAATCCGGCCTGCTCGTAGAGGCTGGTTTCGATGGCGTCGAAGAAGACCACCTCCTTCCCAGGGCGACGGCCCAGGAACAGATGGCCACCTTCGGTGTTGGCCAGCACGGGGCCGTCCAGCGCCGCCAGGCGCCGCGAGCCCTCGTCCGTCCGATCCCGTATGCCGCCCGGGGACGGCACCGCCAGGAGCAGCGCCCCCAGCGCCAGGGCGCGCCCGGAAGGGCGCAGCCGTTCCAGTCGGGCGAGGAGCCCGCCGGCGGCCAGGAGGGATGCCGTCAGCGCTCCGAAGGCGTAGTTGACGTCCGCCCCCCAGGAGGCCAGCAGACTGGGGAGAAACAAGACATTCATGACCAGAAGCGCCGCGGGAAGCTCCCATCGACGCGCAAGCATCGATGCCGCGGCGCCCAGCGTCCCCAGAATCCACAGGGGCCGGAAAGCCTCCCAGACCTGCATGGCCCGCACCAGAAGGTTCTCCCCCGAACTGACCCCCGCGGCCGCGCTCATGCGCAGGGGATAGAGGAACACGTCCCGCAGGAAACCTTCCCCGAAGGCCAGCGAGAGCCCGCACAACAGAGCCCCCCCCGAAACCAGGACCGTCCCTGCGGCCCACGGGACGGCGCGCCGCCCAGCCGGCCCGGCCAGCGCCCCCCAGGCCAGGCACCCAAGCAGCCACGGCAGGGTCTGTTGCTTCGTGTACAGGGCCAGACAGAACAGTAGGCCGGAGCACACGGCGAGCCTTGCGGCCCGCCGCCCCCCCCGGGAGGCCAGGAGAAAGGCCCAAGCCCCGCCCAGGGCTAGGCTCCAGGCCAGCATGTCCGGCCGGGCGTGAATGCCCCAGGCCGCCAGCACGGGCTCGGCCAGGGCCAGGAGCGCAACGCCGAGGGCCGCCGTCCGGGAGCGCGTCCAGCAAAGGAGGAAGGCCCCGGCCATCGCCGCCAGGGCCAGATGGGCCGCGAAGCTAGCCAGCCGGGCCGCGCCGATGCCCCATTCCGTCAGGAGCGCGCTCGCTGCCGTGGCCGCATGGTAGACGGGGGGATAGATGGTCACGAGGAAGGGGTGGCCTTCCATGGACGGATAGATGTTCGCCCCCTGGGCCAGCAGCCACGCTTTGACGGTCTCGCGCCCTTCCATTGCGTTGAGGGGCATGGGGTTTGCCAGGGCGTCACGAAGCCCTGCCCACATGTCCTGTCCCCACCCTGCAGCCACGAAGCCCAGGGCGGCCGCGGCGATCCACCGCAGCCAGGAATCCGCGAGGGAGAGCCAGGCCAGCGTTGTCCGAACATGCGGGCGTCCGGCCAGGAGACGGTGCGTCGCGGCCCTGGCCCAGGCCAGATTGAGCGAAGCCACCACGCACGCGAGCCCCACGGCCTGCTCCGGCCAGCGCGCCCGCGCAATGAAAATGGCCGCCAGCCCCGCCAGCGGCATCCATAGCCGGATTCGATCCATACGAGACGGGGTATCCCCAGCCTCCCGGTCCGCGCAAGCTCAAACTTGACTTCCCACGTCCGGCGGGCACAATCGCACCATGATCGGGCACGACGACACCCTCCCCGCCGACCTGCTGCTGCGCGCCGGCATCCTCGTCCCCCAGGACGGGGAGCGCCGAGTCATCGATGACGCGGGCCTGGCCGTGAAGGGTTCCGCCATCGCCGCCGTGGGCCCCTGGAACGAACTGGCCGCAACGCCCGCCCGGGAGTTTCTGGACTGCTCCGGCGACGTGGTGCTGCCTGGCCTCGTGAACGCCCACACCCACGCGGCCATGACCGTGTTCCGGGGCCTGGGGGACGACCTGCCGCTCATGGAGTGGCTCTCCGGGCGCATCTGGCCCGCCGAAGCCCGGCTCTCGGCGGAGATCGTGGAGATCGGAACCACCCTGGCCTGCGCCGAGATGCTGGCCGGGGGGACCACCACCTTCAACGACCAGTACATCTTCGCCCGGGACGTTGCCCGGGCCGTTCATGCGGCCGGGATGCGCTGCGTGCTGGGCGAGGGCGTCTTCGACACCCCCAACGCCTCCTACGCCACCATGGACCAGGCCTTCGAGCGCGTGGCCGCCCTGGAGGACTCCTGCCGGGACAAGCCCCTGCTCACGACCTGCCTGGTGGCCCACTCAGTCTACGCCACAGGGCATGAAACGCTCAAGCGCCTGGCCGCGATGCGCCGCGCATCGGGGGGCATCCTCACCCTGCACGCGGCCGAGAACGCCCAGGAGACGGCCCTGTGCCTGGAGCGCTTCGGCAAAAGGCCCCTGGCCGTGCTGGACGGCCTGGGGCTCCTGGAGCCGGGGCTGCTCCTGGCCCACTGCGTGCAGGTCGAGGCGGCCGAGGCCCTGCTCCTGGCGGAGCGCGGCGTGGCCGTGGCCCACTGCCCGCGCAGCAACATGAAGCTGGCCTCGGGCATGGCTCCCGTAACGGCCATGCGCCGCGCCGGAGTGCGCATGGGCCTGGGCACGGACGGAGCGGCCAGCAACAACGCGCTGAACATGTTCTCCGAGATGGGCGCGGCGGCCCTCTTGGCCAAGGTCTGCGAGGGCGACCCCACCGCCCTGCCCGCCCGAGACGTGCTGGACATGGCCACCCGCGAGGGCGCGGCGGCCCTGGGCCTGGACAACGTAGGCGCGCTGGCCCCCGGCATGCAGGCCGACCTGATCGCCCTGCGCCGCGACCACCCGGCCCTCCAGCCCGGATTCGATCCCGTCTCGGACCTGGTCTACGCCGCCCACGCAGCGCCCGTGCGCCTGACAATGGCGGCCGGGCGCGTGCTCTACAAGGACGGCCGCCATCTGACCATCGACCGCCGCGAACTGGACCTTGCGCTGGAAGGCGTGCGACAATGGGCGCGCGGGGGTTGACAGAAACCGCCGAATGATGAAAAGGATCGCGGTTCCCAGCGACACGAATCGTATCGCCCAACCGGGCGTCAACGGAGGATGATTCCATGAGCTACGTGGTCAACGGCGTCGAGTGCCTGCCCATCGTCGAAAAGTGCGAGGGCTGCGAGCGCGCCAAGGAAGTGGAAGGCGCCAAGTACTGCACCAGCTACCCCCAGCCGGAACGCAAATGGTCCCACGGGGTGTGCAACTTCGCCACCCACGTGAAGGCCGAGAAGGACAAGACCGGCAAGGTCAAGGTGAACCCCCTCAAGGCCTCCAAGCGCGCCGCGCGCGGCCGCTAACCCGCGGTTTCGGGCGGGGGCTTCGGCTCCCGCCTTTTTTTCCAGCCGCCTTGCCAACAGCGCGTCCGAGGGGATAGGATCGCCCGGCGATCCATATCCCGCATTCTTCGGAGATTTCCATGCCCGCCGAACTGCTTCGCTCCATCGCCGCCTCGCGAGACGTCGTGGTGAATCTGCAACGCGCCATGGTGGCCATCCCCGCCGTGGGGCCGGACAACGGCGGCCACGGCGAGCGCGCCAAGGCCGACTTCATGCTCGGCTGGCTTGCGGAGCACGGCATCACCGACGTGGAGGAGTTCCGCGCCCCGGACAGGCGCGTCCCCTGCGGCCACCGCCCCAGCATCAAGGCCGTGGTGCCGGGGAAAGACGCCTCGCGCACCCTCTGGGTGATTTCCCACCTGGACGTGGTGCCCCCCGGCGACCCCACCCTCTGGACCGGCGACCCCTTCGAGATGGTCCTGGACGGCGAGGCCATGGTGGGCCGGGGCGTGGAGGACAACCACCAGGGCGTTGTTGCCTCCCTGCTGGTGGCCAAGGGTCTGGTGGAACTGGGGATCACCCCGCCCGTGAACTACGGCGTGCTCCTCGTGGCCGACGAGGAGAACGGCTCCAAGTACGGCCTGGACTGGCTCCTCAAGAACCACCCGGAACTCTTCGGCGGCAACGACCTCTACATCATCCCGGATTTCGGCATCCCGTCGTCGGAGATGGTGGAGGTGGCCGAGAAGAGCATGCTCTGGCTCAAGATCACGCTTTCGGGAAAGCAGTGCCACGCCTCCTCCCCCGAGGAGGGCGTGAACACCCTGGTGGCCAGCGCGGCCTTCATCCTGCGCCTGACCAAGCTCCACGACCGCTTCCCGGCCGTGAACGAACTCTTCAAGCCCGCCAACTCCACGTTCCAGCCCACCAAGAAAGAGGCCAACGTGGAGAACGTGAACACAATCCCCGGCCGGGACGTGTTCTACATCGACTGCCGCGTGCTGCCCCAGTACGACCTCGACGACGTGCTCGAGGCCGTCTACGAGATGGGCCGCGAGATCTGCCAGTCCTACGGCGTCACCGCCCAGTACGACCTGGTGCAGAAGGAGCAGGCCGCTCCGGCCACGCCCAAGGACGCCCCCGTGGTGCGGCGCGTGCTGCGCGCGGTGAAGGAGGTCTACGGCGGCACCCCCCGGCCCATGGGCGTGGGCGGCGGCACCGTGGCCGCCTACCTGCGCCGCGCGGGGCTCGACGCCGTGGTCTGGGCCACCTGGACCCCCAATGCCCACCAGCCCAACGAGCGCTCCCTGATCAAGAACAACATCGGGGACGCCCAGGTGATCGCCCGGGCGCTCTTCGACCAACAGGACTAGGCGCACGGGGCCGGCGCGACCGGCCCCACGCCACGCCGCCATGCCAGAGAGCCCCCTCCCCCCGGCCGGTCCGTCCATGGCCAAGCGTCCCTTCCCGGACCGCTTCGACCTGGTGGTGGTGGGCGCGGGCCACGCGGGCTGCGAGGCCGCCATGGCCGCCTCCCGCCTGGGCCTGGACACCCTGCTCCTGACCATCAACGTGGACCGCATCGGCCACCTCTCCTGCAACCCAGCCATCGGCGGCGTGGCCAAGGGCCACATGGTCAAGGAGATCGACGCCCTGGGCGGCATGATGGCCCTCTGGGCCGACGAGGCGGGCATCCAGTTCCGCAGGCTCAACACCCGCAAAGGCCCCGCCGTGCGCGCCACCAGGGCCCAGATCGACCGCGACGTCTACCCCCGCGTGGTGCAGCGCGACCTCTTCGCCCGCGAGAACCTCTGGATCCGCCAGGACACCGCCACGGCCGTGCTCACCACGGACGGACGGGCCTCGGGCGTGGCCACGGCCCTGGGCGAGACGCACCCCGCGCGGGCGGTGCTGCTCACCACGGGCACGTTCCTCATGGGGCTCATCCACGTGGGGCTCAACAACTTTCCCGGCGGCCGCCTGGGCGACCCGGCCGCCCAGGGGCTCTCGGCCAGCCTGACGGCCCTGGGCATCCGCCTGGGACGTCTCAAGACAGGCACCACGCCCCGGCTGCTCAAAGACTCCGTGGACTTCTCGCAAATGCAGATACAGCCCGGGGACGACCCGCCCGAGCCCTTCAGCTTCCTCAACCGGAGCGTGCCCCTGCCCCAGGTTCCCTGCTGGCTCACCCACACCAACGAGGCCGCCCACGAGGCCATCCGCGCCGGGTTCGACCGCTCCCCCATGTTCACCGGCGTGATCCGGGGCACGGGGGCGCGCTATTGCCCCTCCATCGAGGACAAGGTGGCCCGCTTCCCCGAGAAGGAGCGGCATCAGATTTTCGTGGAGCCCGAGGGCCTGACGAGCCCCGAGGTTTATCCCAACGGCATCCCCACCAGCCTGCCCCTGGACGTGCAGAAGGCCATGCTGGCCTGCATCCCAGGCCTGGAAAAGGCCCAGATCGTGCGCCCCGGCTACGCCATCGAATACGACTACGCCAACCCCGAGCAGCTCTCATCCACCCTGGAGGCCAAGGCCCTGCCCGGGCTCTGGATGGCCGGGCAGATCAACGGCACCTCGGGCTACGAGGAGGCGGCCGCCCAGGGCCTCTGGGCCGCCCTGAACGTCTCCCAGGCACTGCGCGGCGAGGCCCCCTTCCTGCCCAGGCGCGACGAATCCTACATCGCGGTGCTCGTGGACGACCTGACCACCAAGGGCGCCACCGAGCCATACCGCATGTTCACCTCCCGGGCCGAACACCGCCTGCTCCTGCGCGAGGGCAACGCCGACGAGCGCCTCACCCCCGCAGGGCGCGCCCTGGGCCTGGTGGACGACGCCCGCTGGCAGACCTTTCGGAACAAGCAGGACGCCCTGCTCCGCTGCATCGAGGGCCTGGAGGCCGTGCGCGTGCGCCCCGACGCCGCCACGCGCGAGCTGCTGGCCGCCGCCGGGGCCGCGGCGCCCGGCAAGAACGTCGCCCTGGCCGACATCCTGCGCCAGCCCGCCGTGGAGATCGAATCCCTGGCCGCGATGTGGCCCGCCCTGGCGGACTTCGCCCCCGACGTGCTCCAGGAGGCCCAGTGCCGCGTGAAGTACGCGGGCTACCTCAAACGCCAGGAGGAGACGGCGGGACGCCTGGCAGGCATGGAATCTGTGGCGCTCCCGCCGGACTTGGAGTATCGGGAGGTCGCGGGGCTCTCCAACGAGGTGGTGGAGAAGCTTGGCCGCACGAGACCCCTGACCCTTGGGCAGGCCGCGCGCATTTCGGGGATCACCCCCGCCTCGCTGGCCTGCCTGGAAATCCACCTCAAGAAGCTCAAGCGGTCATGAACGAGGGGTTGGGCGTGCTGGACATTCCGCGCTTCGATGCCGCGCTGGAGGATTTCTTCTCCAGGATGTTCGAGGACATCCTGGCCGGGCGCGTCACGCTGGAGTCCGTGCTGCTGGTGGTGGCCTTTTTCGGGGCCTTCGCCGGGCTCACCACGCTGGCCTTCGTCTTCTCCAAGCAGCCCAAGGAGGTGATGCTGGAGAAGCCCATCACCTGGATCACGGGCTACGGCCAGATCATGGATCTGCTCGACGCCGCCGTGGCCCAGCGCAGCAAGGTCCGCGTGAGCTTCCACCGCGACCTTGGGGCGGCGCGCTCCTCCGACGGCACGCTCCTGGAGGCGGGCAAGGACGGCCTGGTCCTGGAGATGTCCTCCATCCGCGCTATCAACCCGGCCTGGGTGGGCCGCACGCTGGAGCTCTCCTTCCGGCTGCGCATGCCCGACAACCCCAAGCTCCTCTCCACGTTCTCCTTCATCGCCGAAATCACCGGCTACGAGCAACTGCCCGACGAGGTGCTCCTGCTCAAGCTCTCGCGCCCCCTGCGCCTGGAGCTCAACCAGAACCGCATGCACCTGCGCGTGGAGCCCCCGGACAAATACGTGCGCACCTTCCGCCTCTGGGCCGAGGACCACATGCCCCGCCGCGCCGACCTTCACGACCCAGACCACTGGGGCGAACCCACCTACTCCTGGACCTACGGCGAGGAGAACGAGGTGAAGCTCGTGAACATCTCCGGCGGCGGCGTTCGCGTGGAGATCGCCCCGGCCGCGCTGCGTACCGTGGACAACAAGATCACCGTGAACCAGCACTACTACGCCCAGCTCACCGTGGCCGCCCCGGACTTTTCGGGTTTCGCCACCCACTACGTGACCCTGCGCGTGCTCAAATGCTTCGACGACTGCGACTCCAGGAGCAAACTCTCCCTGGGCATGGCCTTCGCAACGGTGGGCGTGCCCAACGACCCGCCCCTTACGGGGCTGCGCTGGCGCAGCGTCAATCGCGATTTCGGCGTGCGCGAAATCGACGACTGGGCCTACGAGCTGCACCTGGAATTGTATCGTAACAAAGGCATCGCATAGTCCGGCCCGCCGGGCCGTCGGGTGGCGCACCGTGCGCCAGGCCCCCGCGGGTTGCCGACCCCGCCGCCTTGGGCGGCCAAACCGGCTGAACGCATCCTGGAGAAGGGCGGCGCCCCCTCCGCGAGAGGCTCTCGCGGCCCCGGAGACCGCCAGCAAACGCCGTCCGGCCGACCGGCCGGGACGCAAACAGGGAGGACCACGTTGGAAGAAGGACCGGAAGGACGATTCTGGAGTCTGTTCACCCGCCTGTTCAAGGGGCGCGACGACCTGCCCCTGGCGGAACTCATCGAGTCGGCCCAGCAGGACGGAGAGATCAAGCCCGAGGACGCCCTGGTGCTGCTCAAGGTGCTCAAACTGGGCGAGAAGCAGGTGGCCGACATCATGGTGCCGCGCACGGACATGGTCTGCGCGGACGAGGAGGACGGCGTGGCCGAGGTCACGCGGCTCATCGTGGAGCACGGCCATTCGCGCATCCCCGTCTACCGCGAGAACCGCGACCACATCCTGGGCGTGGTCCACGCCAAGGATCTGCTGCGCTTCCTCATGGACGCCAGCGCCCCCCCGCCGCCCCTGGCCCGGGTGATGCGCAAGCCCCTCTACATCCCCGAGACCAAGAACCTGCGCGAGATGCTCGCCGAGTTCCAGCGCGCGCGCATCCACATCGCCGTGGCGCTGGACGAATACGGCGGCACCTCCGGGCTGGTCACCCTCGAGGACGTGCTCGAAGAGATCGTGGGCGAGATCGAGGACGAACACGACCCCACACGCCCCGCCGAATTCCAGGAACTGGAGAACGGCAGCTACCGCTTCCACGGCCGCTTCCCCCTGGAGGAACTGGCCGAACGCTTCGGCATCGAGCTCAACTCCGACCAGGTGGAAACCCTGGGCGGCTACCTCTCCGACCTGGCCGGACGCGTGCCCAGGCCCGGGGAATCCTTTGAAGCCGCCGGACGGCGCTTTACCGTGGTGGAGGCCGACCGCCGCCAGGTGCGCTGGGTGCTGGCCGAACCGCTCCCCGAAGAGCCCGGGGGCGACGAACTCCCCGCCTGACGCGGCGAGACGCGCCACCATGTCCCCGCCCGGCCCCGCCGGGCGCGAGGGGCCTGCCCGCCAGGCCCGCCAACCCTCCCAACACGGCCCGGCATCCATGACCGCCCTTTTCCGCTCCGTTTCGCACCGCCCCCCCGCGCCCTGGGGCCTCATCCTCCTGGGGGCCCTGGCCTCCTTCCTGGGGTTCGCCAACCCCCTGCTGCGCGTGCCCCCGGCCATCCTGGCCTGGCCGCTGGTCCTGGCGCTCCTGGCCCGGCGCGCCCCCTCGGGCCGCGCGGCCCTCTACCACGGCTGGCTCTGCGGCGCCCTGGCGGCCTCGGCCAGCCTCTACTGGATCGCCCTGCCCGTGCACGACTACGGCTACCTGCCCTGGGTGCTGGCCGTGCCCTGCCCCCTGCTCATGGGCGCGGTGCTCGGCGGCTACCCGGCCCTCTTCTGCTGGGCCCTGCGCACGGTGGGCGGTCGCTTCGGCCCCCTGGCGCTGGGCCTTTTCGCGGGCCTGGCCTGGACGGGCCTGGAGACCGCGCGCGGCTGGCTCTTTTCCGGCTTCCCCTGGCTCCAACTGGCCGGGGCCTTCGCCCCGTGGCCAGCGGCCATCCAGGGCCTGGCCCTGATGGGGGCCTACGCCTTCTCGGGCCTCGTCGCGGCCTGCGGCGTCTGGCTGGCCGGGCCTGGCTGGCGGCCGCGCCTGGCGGCCTGCGCCGTGGTGGGGCTTGCGGCGGCCTACGGCCCCTGGGCTCTGGAACGCCCTCTGCCCGAGGAGGGCCGGTTCGCCGCCGCCATGATCCAGGGCAACGTGGACCAGGCCCGCAAGTGGGACGAGGAATCCCTGGGGCGCACCCTGGGCGAATACGAGACCCTCACTCGCTCGGTGCTGGGAACGCGCCCCGAGGTGGTGCTGTGGCCCGAAACGGCCCTGACCTTCTTCCCCGAGGAGCCCTCGCCCCAGAGCGACCGGGTGCTTCGCTTCGCCCGGGAGACCGGCGTGCCCCTGGTGACAGGAGCGCCCGGCTTCGACCGCGCCCGGGGCAAGCTTCGCATCTACAACCGGGCCTTCCTGATCACGGACAAGGGCCTGGAGAGCCACTACGACAAGGAGCACCTGGTGCCCTTCGGGGAGTACGCCCCCTTCGGGGAGGACATCCCCCTGCTCTCGTCGCTCCTGCAGGGCGTGGGCGGCTTCACCCCCGGGCGAACCACGGCCCCTTTGCGCAGCGGCCGCCTTGCCATGGGCATGCTCATCTGCTACGAATCGATCTTTCCGGAACTCGCCCAGGAGCGCGTGGCCAACGGGGCCAACGTCCTGGTGAACATCTCCAACGACGCATGGTTCGGCCGCTCCGCGGCCCCCAGGCAACACCTGGAGCTGGCGACCCTCCGGGCCGTCGAGCAGGGGCGCTACCTCTTGCGCGCCACCAACACCGGCTACACAGCCCTGCTCGATCCCCGAGGCCGCGTTTCCGGCGAGACGGCCCTCTTCCAGGAAGCGGCCGCCGCCGTCTCCGGCGTGGGCTTGATCACGGCAACAACCCTTTACCACCGCCTGTACGGGCTGATCGAAGGGGCGGCCCTGGCCGCCGCGCTGGTCATGCTGGTGTGGGCGATGGTCACCCGGCCGCGAGACGGCCAGACGAGCACATGGCACTGCTGCAATACCCCGAACTGAGAACCCAGGCCAAGGAACTCCAGGACCAGTACGACTCGCTCTGGGGGCGTCTTTGACGTGGGCGGAAAGACCGCGCGTCTGGCGGCCATCGAGGCCGAGATTTCCAAGCCCGACGCCTGGCAGAATCCGGAGCGCATGACGCCCTTCCTGCGCGAAAAGTCCGACCTCACCGCCAAGGTGGAGCGTTGCGAAACCCTCCAGAAGGCCCGGGAAGACCTGGACGAATGGCTCGCCATGGCCCAGGAGGACCAGAATCCCGAGGTGCTCCAGGAACTCTTCGGACAGCTCGCCACCCTGGGCGCCCTGGTGCAGGAGGCCGAACTGGCCACCCTGCTCTCCGGCCCCGAGGACGCCTCCGGCGCCATCCTGGAAATCCACCCCGGAGCGGGAGGCACCGAAGCCCAGGACTGGGCCGAGATGCTCCTGCGCCTCTACCGCCGCTGGTGCGAGCGCCACAACTTCACCGTGGACGAACTGGACTTCCTGCCCGGCGACGAGGCCGGGGTGAAGTCCGTCACGCTCCAGGTGAACGGCCCCTACGCCTACGGTTTCCTCAAGGCCGAGAAGGGCATCCACCGCCTGATCCGCATTTCGCCGTTCGATTCCTCCGGCCGCCGCCACACCTCCTTCGCCTCCGTGGACGTCTACCCGGACGCGGGCGCGGACATCCAGATCGAGGTCAAGGACGAGGACATCCGCGTGGACGTGTTCCGCGCCAGCGGCCCCGGCGGCCAGCACGTCAACAAGACCAGCTCGGCCATCCGCATCACGCACATGCCCTCGGGCATCGTGGTGCAGTGCCAGAACGAGAAGAGCCAGCACCGCAACCGCGAGTCGGCCATGAAGGTGCTCAAGGCCCGCCTTTACGATCTCGAACTGGGCAAGCAGCAGGCCCTGCGCCAGGCCGAATACCAGTCCAAGGACGCCATCGGCTTCGGCAGCCAGATCCGCACCTACACGCTCCAGCCCTACCGCCTGGTCAAGGACCACCGCACCGGCTGCGATGCGGGCGACGTGGAGGCCGTGCTCGACGGCGACATCGACACCTTCATCCGACAGTACCTGCTGCACTACCATGCCTGAGCCAGACCATCCCCCGAACCTCGACGCATCCCAGGCGGACCTCATGGCCGAGATTTCGCGCCTGAGGGACGAACTGGTGCGCCGGGCAGGGGAGACGCCTGGCGAGTGCCCGCAGGGCCTGGTGATCGCCCGCATGTGCGCCGGGCTCACCCTGGACCAGTGGGAGGAGATCGCCCGCGAGGGGCACTTCCTCCAGTGGCTGGCCCTGCCCGCCTGCGGCGACGCCACGCCCCACCTGGAACGCATCCAGCGCACCATCGAGGAACTGGCCCACCAGACCCGGCAGGACCCGCTCACCGGCCTGGCCAACCGCCGCGCCTTCGAGCGCAACCTGAAGATGGAGCTCGACCGCGCCTACCGGGGCGGCACCCCCGTCTCCCTGGCCATCCTCGACCTGGACGACTTCAAGGCCGTCAACGACCGCTTCGGACACCCCTGCGGCGACCGCGTGCTCCTCTCCCTGGCCGGGGCGCTCCTGGGCCACAAGCGCATCTACGACATGGCCGCGCGCATCGGCGGCGAGGAGTTCGCCCTGGTGCTGCCCGGTTCCGGGCTGGCCCAGGCCGAGACCACCCTGGAGCGCATCCTCCAGGAGATACGCCAGCGCAAGGTGGCCTGCGACGGAGTGGACCCGGCCGTGGGCGTCACCTGTTCGGCGGGGGTGGTGTGCACCAAGGGACGCGCGCCCGTGTCGGTGGAGCAGTTCGTGGACCTGGCCGACAAGGCCCTCTACGAGGCCAAGCGCCAGGGCAAGGACAGGCTGGTGAAAGCCCCCATTCCCGATCTTTTCGACACCTCCAGGGCCACGCTGGTGCATGCCCAGGAGAAGAAATTCCTCTTCACGGGACCAGACACATGAGCCAAGAAAGCGTCAATCCGCGCTCCACGCTGAGCCTTTCCATCCTCTCGGGCAAGGGCGGGGTCGGCAAGACGAACCTGACCCTCAATCTGGCCTACGCCCTCTACCGGGCCAACCACAAGATGCTCGTCATGGACTTCGACGTGGGCCTAGCCAACGTGGACGTGCTCCTGGGCATCTCCCCCGAAAAAACCCTCCAGGACCTGCTGCGCCCGGGCGTGACGCCTCGCGACGTGGTGGCCGAGGTGGAGCCCGGCGGCTTCGACTTTCTCCCGGCGGCCAGCGGCGTGCCCGAACTCCTGGAACTCGACGAGGACATGCGCGACCAGGTGTTCGACAAGCTCAACGACGTGCTCGGCGAGTACGACTACCTCCTCTTCGACCTGGGCGCGGGCATCGGCAAGACCGTGCTCTCCCTGGCCTCCATGACGCGCATGCGCATCCTGGTGGCCACGCCCGAGCCCACCTCGCTCACCGACTGCTACGCCGTCATCAAGGTGCTCAACGCCAGCCACGGCGTGCGCGACTTCCAACTGGTGGTCAACCAGGCCTCCAGCGCCAAGGAGGCCCAGACCACCTTCGAACGCCTCAACGCCGCCTGCCGCCGCTTCCTGGACCTGGACATCGGCTACCTGGGCTGCGTGCACACCGACCCCAACGTGCCCGACGCCGTGCGCCGCCAGGTGCCGCTCATCAAGCACGCGCCCCGCTGCCGGGCCTCCCAGGACATCCTGAGCCTGGCCATCAAGATCGGACGCCACCGCGCCGAAAACAAAGCCCTGCTCATGGATAAGCCGATTTTGAAAAAAATTACCGCCGCCTGACTTGACGGCCCCTGAGCTATCCGCAATACAACAAAAACAAGACTTTGGAATCGGAAACCGCGCGACCGTCCAGCGGCGCGCCCCTCATGGAGGCTGTCATGAACAAGAGCGAGCTCATCAACGCCCTGGCCGAAACCCGCCAGATCCACGTGGACGAGGCCTCGGCCGTGGTCAACTCGTTCATCGACTCCATCAAGCAGGCCCTTGTCGCAGGCGACCGCGTGGAAATCCGCGGCTTCGGCAGCTTCAAGGTGAAAGGCTACAAAGGTTACACGGGGCGCAACCCCAAATCCGGCGAGGTGGTCGACGTGGCCCCCAAGCGCCTTCCCTTCTTCAGGCCCGGCAAGGAACTGAAGGAATTCCTCAACAAGTAGGCACCGTATGCGCTTTTATCTGGCTCTCGCAGCCCTTCTGTCGCTCCTGTTCCAGGGCGCTCCGGCCTCGGCCGAGCCGCCCCTGACCATCGTCTTCTCAGGCAACTCCTGGGGTTACCTCAAGCCCTGCCCCACCTGAGGCAACCGCACCATCGGCGGACTGGCCCGGCGGGCCAGCGCATTCGAGAAGTTCCGCGCCCAGGGCGCCAAGGGGAACCTCCTCTTCATCGGAGGCCCCTATGAATTCGTCTCCGACGACGGGGCCGAGCACGCCACCCCGGGCGCATGGGGGCCGCTGGCCCAGGCCTACCAGGCCCTGGACTACGACGCCATGGCCGTGAGCCCGGCCGAGGCGGGCAAGCTCGCCCATGCCGGCGTGAAACTCCCCTCCAAATGGGTGACGCTCGACCCCAAGGAGCCCAAAACCGTTTTCATCGACTCGGCCAGGGGAAAGGTCGCGGTGATCTATTTCCCCGAAGCCAAGAAGCCCGGCGAGGATCCCTCCGAGGCCCAGCTCTCGGCCATCCAGCGCGCCGTCAAGGAGGCCCGTTCCCAGGCGAAGCTCGTCGTCGGCGTGAGCCCCTGGGGCTCCCACGCCGAGTCGGACTTCCTGGAAAAGACCAAACCCGGGCTGGACATCCTCCTGGGGCTGGGCTCGGGCGTGGGCTTCTCGGCCAAGCCGGCCGAGGGCGGGCGCGTGCTGCACATGCGCTCCTACACCAAAGGCAAGGCCATCTACACCTTGGACCTGCTGGAGATGCCCTCCGACAAAGGCTTCAAGTGGGAACAGGGCACGAACTACACCACCCAGGCCGTGGTGCTCGACGACTCGTATCCCCCGGCTCCGGCCATGGAGCAACTGCTCCAGGGCGTGGAGGACCCGGGCGACAAGCAAGCGAAGTAGCCACCGGGCGCTTCGAATCCATCGGAGGTCGGCAATGCAATTCACTGGAGCTTTCACCGCGCTCGTCACCCCGTTCAAGAACGGCCAGGTTGACGAGGACGCCTACCGCGCCCTCATCGAATGGCAGATCGAACAGGGCATCAACGGCGTGGTCCCCTGCGGAACCACGGGCGAATCGGCCACCTTGTCCCACGCGGAGCACGCCAAAGTGATCTCCATCTGCGTGGACCAGGTGAAACGCCGCGTGCCCGTGCTGGCGGGGGCCGGCTCCAACAACACGCGGGAGGCCATCGAGCTGACACGTTGCGCCAGGGAGGCCAAGGCCGACGGCGCGCTGCTCATCACCCCCTACTACAACAAGCCCACCCAGGCTGGGCTCATCGAGCACTTCGCGGCCATCGCCAAGGAAGTGCCCATGCCCTTCATCGTCTACAACGTGCCCGGGCGCACCTCGGTGAACCTGCTGCCGCAGACCGTGGCGGCCCTGCGCAAGCGCGCCCCCGAAGTGGTCGGCATCAAGGAGGCCACTGGCAACCTCTGCCAGATCTCCGAGGTGATCGAGTTCTGCGGGCCGGATTTCATCATCCTCTCCGGGGACGATTTCACCGTGCTGCCCACCCTGGCCATCGGCGGCCACGGCGTGATTTCCGTGGTCTCCAACGTTGCCCCCGCCCTCATGAGCGGCCTGTGCAAGGCCTGGAAGGACGGCGACACGGCCAAAGCGCGCGAACTGCACTACGCCCTCGCGCCTCTCAACCGGGCCATGTTCATGGAGACCAACCCCATCCCCGCCAAGACCGCTCTTGGCCTCATGGGGCGAGTCACCCCCGAGTTGCGCCTGCCCATGGTGAACATGGGCAAGGAGAACGAGGCCAAACTGGCCGACGTGCTCAAGAAGGCAGGCATCCTCTAGACGCCCCGGACACGCGAACCATGGCGCGCGGACGAAAGTCCGCGCGCTTTTTTGTTGGAGCGTTGCAGCCTCCCCCTCCCCCCCACGGACCGGGGACACCCCTTGCCCGGAACCGAGACTTCGGTCCAGAAAATTCCCTCGCGTCTGAGGCCTTCGCTGCCAGCAGTGCGCTTCAGCGGCCCGGCAGGGGCTTGCCATGGCGGCCCCGCTTTCGTATAAGCGCTCCCGGTCGGCAGTTCACCCAGGCGTCGCCGCCCCGCGAGGGGTGCTAAACCTGCCCTTTCCCTCCACTCCCTCGACACCTTGTCCCCGTGCCGAGTCGGAAGACGGCGACCACCGGCGATCCCCCCGTGGGATAGGCGCGTCCGAGAGGATGAGCGATGTCACGCATTCCTTTGCCCTTTGCCGTGGGCGACGTTTCCGCCCTGGCCAAGTCCCTGCGTTCCCAGATGGATTCCCTGGGCCGCATCCCCAGCCACCTCGAACTGCTCAACATGCTCGCCCGCGCGGGCGGTCGTCGCAATTTCCAGCATCTGCGCGCCGACCCACTGGATGCCAGGGCCGCCCAGGGCGTCGGATCGGCTTTGCCCGACGCCCCCGACTCCCTCGACCCGGCGCAGGGCCCGGAAGCCCTGGGCGCTTCTCCGGGCGGGTCTGAGCAACACGGCGCTGTCCTGGCTGAAACCCCGCTCGGCGGCGGATACGGCGTCGAAGCGGCTCCACGCGAAGCGGAAGTGGCGCGCGCGGGCATGGGCGCGGCCCCGGCGGCTCCCGTCCGGCCGGATGGCCAGAACGCCCCGGCCGCGGCCAGCGCCACGAACGAGGCGGGCGAAACGGTGCCCCCCGGCGCGCGCAACGCCCGTGACGCGGCGGCCCAGGCCCGGCGATTCAGACGCCTGACGGGCTATTTCGACGCCCAGGGCCGCCTGATCCGCTGGCCGGGCAAGCACAGCCACCGCGAACCCTGCCTCTGGGCGCTCTGGGCCAGGGTGCCCGCCGGGCGCGACATGGACGAGCCCGGAGTCAACGAGGTGATCCGCCAGGCCCATCTCTTCGGGGACCACGCCCTGCTGCGCCGGGAGCTCTTCGACCACGGCCTGCTGGCGCGCACGCCCGACGGCCGGGTCTACCGGCGCGTGGAGCGCGCGCCCGGCCCCGAGGCCCTGGAGTTGATCCGCGACCTCGCCGCACGTACGGCAGGCTGACGAAGGGCGCGAACGGACGCGAGCCCGGCCGACCCCGGCCGGGCTCGCCTTGTTCCCAGGCGGCGTTACGTTTCGAGAGAAACGGCGGAACCTCCACGGAGGCAGAGCCTGGGCTTGGCGCAACGGGCCGACGCGCGGCACACCTACGGCGACTATCTGGCCTGGAAAGACGACGAGCGTTGGGATTTCCTCCCCGGCGAGGCCCACGCCTGGACGCCCGCGCGGTCGCGGAGCCACCAGCAGGTTGTGGTGCGTCTGGCCAGCATCCTGGCCTACCCCCTTGAGGGCAGGCCTTGCGAAGTCTTTGTGGCCCCCTTCGACGTGCGCCTGCCCGAGCCGGGCGAGAGCGACGAGGCCACCAGCTCCGTGGTCCGGGTGACGGCCCTGCCAGGGGTGTCCATCGACCTCCCGCGCGTGTTTAGGGAATCGGCCTGGTCCCGGACGCAAAAAAGCCCGGAGCGGTTTCCCGCCCCGGGCCTGATCAATCCTTAAGCGTGCTTTGCGGCGGCAATCAGCCGGCGAAGACCTTCTCGAACTTGGGAACCACGTCCTTCTTGCGGCTCATCACGCCGGGCAGCCACACCGAGGCGCCGGCGGGCTTCACGCCGAAGGCCTTCTCGACAACGGCGGCGTCGTCGGTGACGATGAGCATCTCGGAGCCTTCCTTCATGATGTCGGTGAGCAGCAGGAACACCGAGTGCAGGCCCTTCTCGCTCTTCACCTTGGCGATGTCGGCCTGGAGGTCGGCCTTGTACTTGTCGAGGATGGACAGGTCCACCACTTCGAGCTGGCCGATGCCCACGGCGGTGCCGGACATGTTGAAGTCCTTGTAGTCGCGGAAGACCAGCTCGCGGATGGGGGTGCCGTCCACGGCGGACTTCACCTTGAACATCTCCATGCCCAGGGCCATCATGTCGGAGACGCCGGCGATCTTGGCCAGCTTTTCACAGGCGGCCTTGTCGGCGGGGGTGCAGGTGGGGGACTTGTACATCACGGTGTCCGAAAGGATGGCGCACAGCATGATGCCGGCCATGGCCTTGGGGATCTCGATGCCGTAGAAGTCGTACATGCTGGCGATCACGGTGCAGGTGCAGCCCACGGGCCAGACCCACATTTCCAGCGGGTTGGGGGTGGTCACGTCGCCCAGCTTGTGGTGGTCAACGACGCCCAGGATCTCGCCCTTGGCGAGGTTTTCCAGGCTCTGGGCCAGGTCGGAGTGGTCGACCAGGATGATCTGCTTGCCCGCGCCGTCGGTGACGATCTCGGGAGCCTTCACGCCGAACTTCGAAAGAACGAAATCGGTCTCGGGGTTGGTCTTGCCCTGGGCGGCGGCGACGGCTTCGATGCCGCGCTTGCTCATCAGGTCGGCCACGGCGATGGCCGAGGCGACGGAGTCGGTGTCCGGGTTTTTGTGTCCAACGACGTACGCTGCCATGATCGGATCCCTCCTGAGGTGATGTGCGAAGTTACTTTGGGGAAAATATCACAAAGGTCCGCCTTTGCCAAGACCTTCGTCCCGCGCCGTGCGAGCCTTATGGGATGATCCGGCTGAACACCGCGAGGAACGCGCCTGCCAGCACCACCGCGTAGGCCGGGCGGTGGCGCAGCGAGAGCACCGCGCCGATGCTCCCCACGGCCCACAGGTGCGGCCACGTGAGCTTGAGTTCCGACAGCTCCGGGGCCAGCAGCGGCAGCCCCAGGTGCGCCAGGGCCAGAAGCCACGCCAGGGCCAGGGTGAAGGCCGCCATGTTGATGGGGAACATCACCAGAATGGAGCGCCGGGTCATGGCGGCGGGACCGCCCGGGCGGCCCGGATTCTTCACCCAGAGCACGAAGCTGTTGAAGCCTTCGTTGCAGAAGACGCGGTGGTAGTTCTCAAGCCGCGAAAAGAGCCTTCCCAGCGGAAGGCAGGCCACGATGAGCACTGCCGCAACGGCCGGAGACGAGATGCCGTAGAGATGGAGCGCCGCGAGGCAGGCCAGAGTGGGGGCCAGGGCGTTGGGGGGAATGATGGTCCCGGCGGGGATGACGTCCAGCCAGAGCAGCTCGAAGAACAGGCTCACGCCCAGGCAGGCGGCCCAGTCGCCCGTGAAAAGGCCCCAGACGAAGCCCAGGGTGAGCGGCCTGTCCAGGAGCGGCAGATTGATCAGGAAGCGGAAGCTCGAAAAGAGGGCAAAAAAAAAGCGTTGGCCAGGATGAAGGTGATGGAGGATGCGGGCAGTTCCATGGGTTGTCCGGGGCGAAGCGCTTTCGCCATCTATGCACCAATCGGCGGGAAAAGGAAAGCGCGGCGCGTCAGCCCGGCAGGTCCACGGGATCGCTGGGGATGCAGCGGTAGTCCAGGTTCACGCCCTTGCCGCGCAGAAAGTCCAGGCAGGTTTCGTCTTCCTTGCTCAGGGCGATGTGCTGGCAGACCTGGCGCTTTCCCGGGCCGTAGTGCAGGTTGCCCAGGTTGAGCTTCCGGAAGTCCAGCCCGGCCTCGAAGGCGCGCCGGGCGTCCGGGCAGGAGGCGAAGAGCACCAGCACGTCCCTTTCCATGAGCCTGCGCGAGTCCAGATATGTTTGGACCTCGGCCACCTTCACGAAGGAGAAGTCGATGCCCAGCGGGATGGCGATGGACATGATCTGCTGGCGCAGTTCGTCCTGGGCCAGTTCGTCGTTGGCCACCACCATGTAGCGGGCGTCGGTGAAGGGCAGCCAGGATTCGATCACCTGACCGTGCACCAGGCGGTTGTCGATGCGCACCCAGAACACGCCCTACTCCCCCGCCACCTTCTTGCGCAGGATCTCGCCCGCCACCACGATGCCCTGCACCCCGGCGGTCTTGGCGTCGGCGGCCAGCTGCGAAAGGGCTTTGGTGCGCGTGGAAAGAATCTTGATGAGCATGGGCAGGTTCACCCCCGTGACCACCTCCACCAGGCGCTGCCCCATGAGGGACAACGAGAGGTTGGTGGGCGTGCCGCCGAACATGTCCGTGACGATGATCACGCCGCCGCCCGAATCCAGGGCGCGGATGTCGGCGTCGAGCTGTTTCACGGTCTCGGCCGTGTCCACGCCCACGTTCACGCTTACGCAGCGCACGTCCTGCTGGGGACCCAGGATCATTTCCGCGGCCTTGAGGAGTTTGTCGCCGTAGTCGGTGTGGGTGACGATGATCACGCCCACGGATTTGCGCGCTTCGGTCTGGTCGTTCATCTTGGTCGGATCAGCCCTTTTCGATGTGTCGATGTTCAAGCGTCATGGTGTAGCCCGCCTCGCGCAGGCTGTCAAAAACCGCCTCGGCCACGGCCACGGAGCGGTGACGGCCGCCTGTGCAGCCCACGGCCACGGTGAGCCGGTAGCGGCCTTCCTGGGCGTAGAGGGGCAGCATCTGCCGCAGGAAATCCACCAGCCGGGGCAGGAAGGCCTTGCCCTGGGGGGATTCCAGCACGTAGTCCACGATGGCCTTGTCCTGCCCGGAGAGGGGCTTGAGCCCGGCCTCGAAATAGGGGTTGGGCAGGAAGCGCAGGTCGAACACCAGGTCGGACTCGGCCGGGATGCCGTATTTGAAGCCGAAGCTCATCACGTGCACCTTCATGGCCGTGCCCTGGCCCTCCAGGAACATCCATTTTTCCTGGAGCTGGCGGCGCAGGTCGTGCACGGAGAAGCCGGTGGTGTCCATCACCAGATCGGCGGCGTCGTGCAGGGGGGCCATGCGTCGGCGCTCCTCGTCCACGGCCTCGCCCAGGCCGTAGCCCTCGGACTCGTAGGGATGGGGCCTGCGCGTGGTGGCGTAGCGGCGCATGATCTCCTGGGTGGAGGCCTCCACGAACACGATCTGGATGTGGCTACCCGAAGCGCGTATCTCGCCCAGGGCGGTTTCCCAGCTGTCGTCCAGGTCCGTGGCGCCCAGTCCCAGGGCCAGGCCCCGGTGGCGCACTGCCGCCTGCCCCTGGAAGAGGCTGGCCAGCTTGGGCATGAGCACGGGCGGCAGGCCGTCCACGCAGAAATAGCCCATGTCCTCGAAAACGTTGAGGGCCGTTGATTTCCCGGACCCCGACAGGCCCGTGATCACCACCACGGGCAGATGGACGCTCGCTCCCGGCATGGCATCGCTCCTTGTGAAAAGTCCCCGCCGCGTGGTCGCGCGGCGGGGACCGGCCTATCACACATCGCGTCCGTTTGCGTGACGAAGCCGCCGGCCCTCACGGGGCCCGGCAGGTTCACGCGTGGCTGGAAAGCACCTTCCAGAGAGCCTCGTGGTCGGCTGCGTCCAGGAAGGAGCGCCGGAAGCCCTCGTCCGAGAGAAGCCGCGAGATCTGCGCCAGGATGCGCAGGTGCATGCCCGCCACGTGTTCGGGCGCGAGCACCAGGAAGAAGATGCGGCAGGGCTTGTGGTCCAGGGATTCGAAATCGATCCCCGCACGGCTGCGCCCGGCCACGATGACGATCTCCTTGAGCGAATCCATCTTGCCGTGGGGAATGGCGACGCCGTCGCCGATGCCCGTGGTGCCGAGATTCTCCCGGTCCATGAGCACGCGCAGCGCCTTTGCCGGGTCCACGTCCGGGAAGGCGGCGGCCACGGGGGCCACCAGCTCCGCGAGAACGTCGGGCTTGCCCCCGGCCGCCAGGTCCTCCAGGACGAAGTCCTTGCGCAGGTATTCCCCCAGGCGCATCAGAGGGAAACCCCAGGATCGATCAGGCCGTAGTCGCCGTTCTTACGCTTGTAGAGCACGTTGACGCGCTCGGTTTCGGCGTCGAGGAACACCAGGAATTCGTAGTGCATGGCGTCGAGCTGCTCGGCGGCCTCTTCAACGCTCATGGGCTTGGGGCTGTACTTGTCGGATTCCTCGATGGCGTGGACCTTGCCCTCGGTGGTGAAGCTCACCACGCCCATGGTCACGTCGCCCTGGGTGGCCTTGCGGCGGTCCTTCATCTTCTCGCGCAGCTTGCGCAGCTGGGCGTCGAGCTTGTCCGTGATCATGTCGATGGTGGAGTACATGTCGTCGGAGCGCTCGTGGGCCGAGATGTGCATGGCGTCGGCGTCGATGACCACGTCGGCGATCTGGCGGGTCTTTTCAACGGAAAGAGTGACCACCACTTCGGCGTTGTCGGAATTGCTCATGTACTTGGAGAGCTTGTCGAAACGCTTGGCAGCATATTCCTGCAGGCCGGGAGACGGCTCGAAGTTCTTGAAATTGAAAGCGATATTCATGATGACCTCCGGGGGTGACGCCGCGTGGCGGCGGATTTGACTACAAAACGTCCTTGCGCTTCGAGGAGGACTCGATGCCCATGGCCATGCGGTACTTGGCCACAGTGCGCCGCGCGATGTTCACCTGCAGGCGCTGCTTGAGAATCTCCGCGATCTGTTCGTCGCTGGTGGGCTTTTTGGGGTCCTCGGCCGAGATGAGCTGTTTGATCACGGCCTTGACCGACTCCGAACCCACCGAGGAGCCGTCGTCGAGTTCCAGCGCCGAGTTGAAGAAGAACTTGAGCTCGTAGATGCCGTGCGGGGTGGCCACGTACTTGCTCGTGGTGATGCGGCTCACGGTGGATTCGTGCATGCCGATGTCGTCGGCCACGTCCTTCAGGATCAGGGGGCGAAGCCGCGTCACGCCGTCCTCGAAAAACTCGCGCTGAAATTTCACTATGGATTCGAGCACCTTGAACAACGTGCGCTGGCGCTGATAGAGGCTCTTCATCAGCCACTGGGCGCTGCGCATCTTGTCCTGGAGATATTCCTTTTCCTTGTTGGCGCTGGAACGGCCCATGTCCTCCATGTAGTAGGGGGAAAGCTGGAGCTTGGGCAGGCCGTCCTCGTTGAGCACGATCACGAAGTCGTCTCCGTATTTGTACACGAACGCGTCCGGGCTCACGTACACCGGGTCCGGCGAGCTGAAATGCGAGCCGGGCATGGGGTCGAGCGTCTGGATGATCTCCAGATACTCCTTGACCTCCTCCATGCTCAAGCGGAACTTTTTCGCCAGGGGCTTGTAGCGCTTCTTCTCCAGGTCTTCCAGGTGGTCGCGCACGATCTCCAGGAGCACCGGGTCCGTGTAGCCGTACACCTCCAGCTGCACCAGCAGGCACTCCTGGGGCGAACGCGCGGCCACGCCCACGGGATCGAGCCGCTGCAGCACCTGGATGACAACCTCCACCTCTTCGGGAGTGACCGCAAGCACCTGGGCGAGTTCCTCCGCGCTGGAGCGCAGATAGCCCCCGGAGTCGAGGTTGCCCACGATCTCGTCCGCGATGGCCTGCTGCCGCGCGTCCAGGGGAGAAAGGCTGATCTGCCACGCCAGGTGGCCTTCCAGCGAGGGCTTGGCCGTGAGCCTGGCCTCGAAGGACATGCCCTCCTCGGGCGTCTCGTGCTCGCGCACCGTGGCCTGGCGCGAGGTGGAAGCGAAATCGCCCAGGTAGTCGTCCCACTCGGCCGTCTTCATCAGCTCGCGCTGCATGGCCCCCTCCTCCTGGGTGGGGTCGGGGGCGTGGGAGTCCTCGGCGATGGTGGGCTCGGGCCGCTCGTCGTCGAACTGGGTCTCTTCGAGCAGCGGGTTCTCCATGAGCTCCTGCTGCACCGTCTCCACCAGCTCCAGACGGGAAAGCTGCAACAGCTTGATGGCCTGCTGCAACTGGGGCGTCATCACCAGCTGCTGCGAAAGCTTGAGTTGCTGCCTGAGCTCAAGTGCCATCGTGCTGTCGTCTCCTTGTGGATTGGACCGGGCGGCTAGCAAGAAGAATGCCGGACGCCCGCCTAGCCCGGTGGTTATGCACCAAAACCGAACCGGAAGCAAGACTTGACGGCTTTTTCCGTGAAGCGCCAAGGACGGCGGGGGCGGACGAACGGGCAGTCCGGGGAGAACCTTCCGGCGCGCAAAGGGCTTCGCCCTCCGCACTCCCGGGTGGCTTCGCGGGTTTCACCGGGTTCTGCGCGGCCGGACAGGCGGCCATCGCCGCATTTCGCCCGACGTATCGGCTACAGGGCGATGTCGCGCCAGAGGGCTTCGCGTTTTCCCTGGGCGGTGAGCAGCAGGCGCACGGCGTCGCGCACCGCGCCGTGCCCTCCGGGCAGGCGGGAGACCCAGGCGGCCAGGCGCAGGATTTCGGGCTGGGCGTCGGCGGGGGCCATGGGCAGCCCGGCCCGTCGCATGGGCGCGGCGTCGAGCCAGTCGTCGCCCATGTAGGCCAGGTGCGGGAAGTCGAGGCCGCGCTCGGAGAGGATGCGTTCCAGGACGGGGAGCTTGCGCAGGTGGCCGCCGTGGAAGGCCGTGACGCCAAGCTGCCGGAGCCGCTCCTCGGCCTGATGGTTGGGCAGCCCGCTCAGGGCGGCCACTTCGATGCCCGCGCGCTCCAGGAGCTTCAGGCCCATGCCGTCGGGGATGGAGAAGCACTTGAGGGACTGCCCTTGCTCGTCCAGCCAGAGGCGGTTGTCGGTGAGCACGCCGTCCACGTCGAGCACGAGCAGGCGCACGTCGCGGGCCAGGGCCAGGGCGCGGCGGCTGAGGCCGGGGCGCGCGGGGCGTTTGAAGGGTCGCATGAGGGGGGAGAGGAAGGCCCCGTCGGCCGGAGAAGGCCGACGGGGCGCAGGTTTTATTACGATTCCCGCTGGGTCTTGGCGGCCCGGATGAATTCCCGGAAGAGCGGGTGGGGCTTCATGGGGCTGGACTTGAATTCCGGGTGGAACTGGCAGCCCAGGAACCAGGGGTGCCCGGGCAGCTCCACGATTTCCACGAGGGATTCGTCGGGAGAGAGCCCGGAGAAGACCATGCCCTTCTCGGCCATGCGGGCGTGGTAGGCCTTGTTGAACTCGTAGCGGTGGCGGTGGCGCTCGTCGATCTGGGCCTTGCCGTAGGCCTCCATGGCCTTGGTGTCGGGCTGAACCACGCAGGGGTAGGCGCCCAGGCGCATGGTGCCGCCCATTTCGGAGTCCATGTCGCGCTTTTCGATCTTCTTGGTGCGGAAGTCGTACCATTCGCGCATGAGGTAGATCACGGGATCGGGGCTCAGGCGGTTGAATTCCTCGGAGTTGGCCTCGGTGAGCCCCAGGACGTTGCGGGCGAACTCGATGCAGGCCAGCTGCATGCCCAGGCAGATGCCGAAGAAGGGGATCTTGTTCTCGCGGGCGTGGCGGATGGCGGCGATCTTGCCCTCCACGCCGCGCGAGCCGAAGCCGCCGGGGACGAGGATGCCGTCGAGTCCGGCCAGGCGCTGGGCCACGTTGGCCGAAGTGACCTCCTCGGAGTTCACGTAGAGCAGGTTCACGTGCACGCCGTTGGCCACGCCGCCGTGGATGAGGGCCTCGTGGAGGCTCTTGTAGGCCTCCTTGAGGTCCACGTATTTGCCCACGATGCCGATGGAGACCTCGCCCTGGGGGTTGGCCAGCTTGTGGGTGAGGTCCTTCCAGGCGGCGAGTTCCGCGTTCTTGGCGGGCAGGCGCAGGAGGATGGCGATCTTCTGGTCCACGCCCTCGGCGTAAAGCTTGAGGGGCAGCTGGTAGATGTTGTTCACGTCCACGGCGGTGAACACCGCGTCGGGGTCCACGTTGCAGAACTGGGCGATCTTGTGCTTGAGCGACTGGTCGAGGTCGATCTCGGAGCGGCAGATGATGATGTCGGGCTGGATGCCGATGGAGCGCAGCTCCTTGACGCTGTGCTGGGTGGGCTTGGTCTTCAGCTCGCCCGCCACGCGGATGTAGGGGATGAGCGTCAGATGGATGTAGAGGACGTTGTCCTTGCCCAGGTCGGAGCGCAGCTGGCGGATGGCCTCCAGGAAGGGCTGGCCTTCGATGTCGCCCACGGTGCCGCCGATCTCGATGAGGGCCACGTCCTCGTCCTTGGCCACGCCGAGGATGGAGCGTTTGATCTCGTCGGTGATGTGGGGGATCACCTGGACCGTGCCGCCCAGGTAGTCTCCCCGGCGCTCCTTCTGGATGACGGTGTTGTAGATGCGCCCGGAGGTGAAATTGTTGTTCTGGGACATGGGGAGGCTCAGGTAGCGCTCGTAGTGCCCCAGGTCGAGGTCGGTCTCCGCGCCGTCGTCGGTGACGTAGACCTCTCCGTGCTGGAAGGGGTTCATGGTCCCGGGATCGACGTTGATGTAGGGATCGAGCTTCTGGATGGTCACCCTCAGGCCCCTGGCCTGAAGGAGCGCGCCTATGGAGGCGGCGGCCAGCCCCTTGCCCAGGGAGGACAACACGCCCCCCGTGACGAATAGAAACTTTGTCTTCATGCGGCCCTGCCTCCTTGGAACCGGCAAAAGTGGTAAACCCCGGCCCAGTTGACGCATTGGGCGGGGGCAAGTATCTTCCTCCGGACACGTCTAAGCGACCGGTCCGATTTTTTCAAGAAACCCCTTGGAGCTCCCAGCATGGCCCTCGTGAAAACCCTGGTGGTCACCGGCTTCGGCACCAACTGCGAGTCGGAGTCCGCGCATGCCGCGCGGTTGGCCGGTTCCGACCAGACCGACATCGTCTACTTTTCCGACATCACCGCCGGCAGGGTGGACCTGCCCGGCTACAACTTCCTCATCTTCCCAGGCGGATTTCTGGACGGCGACGACCTCGGCGCGGGCCAGGCCGGGGCCATCCGCTGGAAATTCGCGGCCACGAAGGACGGCACGCCGCTTCTGGAGCTGCTGCGCGCCTTCCTGGACAGGGGCGGGCTGGTGCTGGGCATCTGCAACGGCTTCCAGCTCCTGGTGAAGCTCGGGCTTTTGCCCGCGCTGGACAAGAAATATTTCGAGCGCCAGGTGACGCTCTCCAACAACGACTCGGGCCGCTTCGAGGACCGCTGGGTCAAGGTGCGCGTGAACAGGGCCAGCCCCTGCGTGTTCACCAAGGACATCGAGCACCTGGACCTGCCCGTGCGCCACGGCGAGGGCATGATCATCCCCCAGGACAACGCCACGCTCTCGCGCATCGTCACGGAAAACCTCATCGCCCTGCAATACGCCGACCCGGCCTCGGGCCTGCCGACCATGGAATACCCCTACAACCCCAACGGTTCGCCCATGGCCATCGCCGGACTCACGGACCCCTCCGGGCGCATCCTGGGGCTCATGCCGCACCCCGAGGCCTTCAACGACCCCACCAACCACCCGGGTTGGACCCGGGGCGAACGGCCGAGCCTCGGCATCGCGCTTCTGGAGAACGCCGTGCGCCACCTGAAAGGGAACGCGTAGACCAACCGACAGGGCCGCCGCCGTCGATCCGAAGGAGCCGCGCGCCTGCCCCCCGCGCGACGACGGGGCGGACGCCCGGGGCGCAGCCGCTTCCATGAAACCGACAACGCCCCCCTCCGCCCTCCTCTCCCAGCCGCCTCCGGGCTGGAAATCCTGGCGTCTGGTGATGACCCGGGCGCTCAGGCAGGCCTGGCGGGCGGGCCGCGGGGGCGAGGCCCCGGTGGGCGCGGTGGTGCTCGAGGCCGCCACGGGGCGCATCCTGGCCGAGGCCTGCAACGGCCCCATCGAGGCCAACGACCCCACGGCCCACGCGGAAATCCTGGCCCTGCGCGATGCGGGCCGGGCGCTGGGCAACTACCGCCTGAACGGGGCCATCCTGGCCGTGACCCTGGAGCCCTGCCTGATGTGCGTGGGGGCCATGGTGCACGCGCGCATCGGGGGGCTGGTCTACGGCGCGGCCGACCCCAAGGCCGGGGCCGTATCCTCCGCCCTGAAGGGCGTGGAACTGCCCTTCCTGAACCACCGTTTCCCGGTGCTGGGCGGCGTGCTGGCCGCAGAGTGCGGCGCGACGCTCACCCGCTTCTTCGCGGCAAGGCGCAAGGAGCGCGGCTGACAAGGGCATCCTCCCGGACAGCCGTGAGCCCTGCGGAGCGGCCGCCGCCCGACAATCCGGACCAGTACGTCATACGAACCACCACGGAACCAGGCAGCCCCCCACCGCCCCTGCAACACCCGATTCCCGGCGATGGAACACTAAGGGCCGCCCCACGGGACGGCCCTTTGAACCATTTGGGTTACCTGCCTTTTCTTTCCTGCGAATTGCCGTAAAGGCCTCCGGCCAGCGCGCCCAGCGCGCCGCCCACGGCCGCGCCCACGCCCACATAGCCTCCCGAGATGGCCGCGATGCCCGCGCCCGCGCCCGCGCCGATGGCCGCGCCGCTCAGGGTTCCCTGCTGGGTCTTGGACATGTTGGTGCAGGCCCCGGAGAAGAGAAGCGTCATCACCAGGACGCCCGATGCGATGGTTCTGGTCATGGCGGACCTCCTATTGCTTCGCTGGTTTGGGGAAGGCCACCTCGTACCAGAGCACTTCCACCACGGGTTTGGCCTTCATGTCCGGCTGTTTGGCGAACACCTCGTCAAGGGCGGCGACGATCTCCTTGAGCTTGAAGCGCGAAAGGCTCTGCACCCAGGCAGGCACCAAGGTGCGCTGGTCCGGGGGCGGGTTGTCTCCCTGCACTTCCTTTTCCAGCTCGACCATGGTGGTCAGCCCCGCGATGAAGGCCAGCCGTTCCTCGGGAGTGGCATTCACCCAGTGTTCGCCCGTGATCACGGGAAACTGGTTCGCCTGGGCGCGGGCCTGCGTCGCGGCGGCCAGCGCCAGGGCCAGAAACAAAGCCGTCAATCCCGTGCGTCCCAATGCCACGGCACACCTCCTGCTTACTGGTTGAGCGTCGATTGCGTCAAAAGCGTCACGTTGGACTTCGTGAAAAAGCCGTCGAAACCGTCGTAACGGTGAATGTATTCGTTCACCAGAAGCGTGTTGCGGCTCATCTTGGTGAAAATCTGCTTGAGGCCCTCCTCGCGAGAGCCCACCAGTTCGGAGAGAAAGCCCACGCCCTGGGCTTTGAGGGCCTCCACAACGTCCTCGATGTCCCGGGTGTCGAAGGCCATGTGGTGGCTGCGCGGGCCGTAGTTGTGGATGAACAGTTCCGTGGGGCCGGAAGTCTCCGGCGTGGTGAAGGGCGCGATGCCGGAGGTGAACACCTGGGCGTATTCGCCCGGGGCCAGCCGCGCCACGTTGGTGATGGAATTGAGGAACTCCACGTAGACCGCGAAGGCGAAGTCGTAGCTGGTGAGTCCCATGAACTCCAGGATGGCGGCGTCGCGCTCCTCGGCGCGCACGCGCGTGGCCACATGGTCGAGCCTGCCGATGCGCGCCAGGTGGGGCGCTTCGTTTTTCGCCAGCGCGAGGTCCAGGGGCCGCGCGTCGGCCGGGGCATAGCTCCGGGAGGCGTCACGACGCTCCAGCAGGCCCACGGAGTTGCCCGTGAAGGGCGAGGGCGCGGTCTGGGCGAAGCGCCGTCCGGCGTTCCCGAAGGGGTCTTCCTCCAGGAAGGCCGTGCCTCGCGCCTGCTGGAGCCCCACGTAGCGCTCCACGTCCTCGCAACGAAAGATGAATGTTTCCAGGCGTGTGCCCGGCACATCGCCCGTTTTGACCCCCTTGTTGGCTTCCCGGAAGGGGTTGCCCGAACCGGCGCGCGTGCGCACCACCAGATCGGCGGAGCCCTCCAGGGAGAGCACTGCAAAATCGCCCTCCCGCGTGGTGAAGGCCTCCGAAAGCGCATGGCCGGTGGTTTCGAGCAGTTCCCGCACGCCATCGCGGAAGCGGTCCGGTTCGGTGGCGATCACCACGGCCTCCAGGCCTGCCGTCAGGCCCAGAAGCCCGGCCTTATCCCGGCCCGAGCGGACCTGCTCCACAGCCGCCAGGAGGGCGGCGTCGTTCTCTTGGGGATGTTGGGTCATCGTTCCTCCATCACAAGGCTTGCCGGTGATTGTAACCGATCGCGCCCGCTTGTCCAGAGCCCACGCGCGAAGGCCTGTCACCGTGGGTTCCCGGGGGATATGTTCACGGAGAGCGACGAAAGCGGGGACACCGCGCATGACAGGCGCAGTGAGAGCGGAACTCTCCGCAATGCGATTCGTTTCGGCTCATGACGACTGGTCACGGACCGGGAGGCGAATGCCGCACACTTCGCAGGGCACGCTACAGTTGAACATGCCTATGGGAAATCCGAAATAACGACAAAACCATCAATCACACGTCTCAAAAAAAACACCATCCAAACCTTTCCAGCCGTGCTTTCCTCTTGTGAACCGAACGCATTGATTGTAGGAACTAAACGTATTTCAAAGCGAGGATGCTGCCGTGACCCCTTCCCCTTTGCATCAAACGCCGCGCACACCTCTCCCCCGAACGAATTGGAACTTTCCGAAGGCAGCATCTCCGCTCCTCGGACTCGTCCTGTTTGTTCTCTTCGTCCTGTCGGTTTCCGGCTGCGCTGGCGAGAGCGTTTCCGTCTACGTGACTCCGGGGGCCAACCTGCGCGCCAAGCGCACGGTGGCCATCATGCCCCTTGCCAACCTGACCACGCACCCCAGCGCGGGGCAGATCATAAGCGACCTGCTCTATACGGAACTGCGCACGGTGCAGTCGTTCCGCCTTCTGGAAAACACGGAAGTGTGGAACCGCATGGCCGGCAAGGACCAGGACATCGAGGACGCCGCGCTCACCCAGCGCGCGCGCCAGTTGGGACAGGACCTTCTCGTGGACGCCGTGCTTTTCGGCGCGGTCACGGAATTCCGTTACAAGCGCGGCCTCGACGAGGAGCCCGCCGTGGGCATCACCCTGCGTCTGATGGACGTGGCCTCGGGCCAGGTGCTCTGGGTGGCCACCATCTCGCGCGTGGGAGGCTGCGACCTCTTCTGCAAGGACTCCCTGAGCCGTTCGGCCCAGACCATCTGCCGCCAGATGGCCGCGGACATCGAGGCGGCCATCCGCAAGGAGCCGACGGCCGCGCCACCGGCAAAGGAAACCGCCGCGCCCAGGCCGCAATCTTCGGGTTCCACCCCCATCAACGGCGGACCCGGCGCGAGCGTCGCCGGAAAGCCCCTCGCCAACTGACGCCCGCGCCATGCCCGCCCGCGTTCTGACGCTCCTCGCCCTCCTGCTGGCGCTCGTCGCCGTCGGACAGGCGCACGCCGCCGAGCCCTCGCAGCCGCCCGTGCGTTCCTGGGCCTGCTACTACGGGGCCAAGCCGATCGCCTCCCTCACGCGTTTCGACCTGCTTGCCCTGGAAAGCTCCAACCTGCCCGCGCCAGCCAAACGCAAGGGCCGCCCCCTGAGCCTGGGCTACGCCAGCCTGGGCGAGGTGGACATGGACGGCCGCTTCTGGGGCGACGTGCAGGACAAGCCCTTCGTGCTGGGCAAGAACAACTCCTGGAACTCCCGCTTCGTGGACATCCGCGATCCCGCCTGGCGCGCCTTCGTGCTGGAGCGCATCCTCCCCCCCATCCTGGAGCGCGGCTACGACGGTTTCTTCCTGGACACCCTGGACTCCAGCATCCACCTGGAACAGACCGACCCCGAACGCCACGCGGGCATGATCGACGCGGCCGTGGAGTTCGTGCGGGAAATCCGCCGCAGACACCCGGGCGTGCTCCTTTGCGTCAACCGCGCCGCGCCCATCCTGGAGCGCCTCGCCCCGGAGATCGACTTCACCCTGCTGGAGTGCCTCTTTTCCGACTACGATTTCGAGACCAAGAAATACCGGGCCACCAGCGCCTCCGACCGCGATCAACTCCTGGGAGCCGCCCGGGCCGCAAAGCGGGCCAACCCGCGCCTGACGCTTTTGAGCCTCGACTATGCCGACCCCAAGGATGCCAAGCGCATCGACGAAGCCATCGCCCACGCGAGAAAAAACGGACTGGTGCCGTATGTCGCCACGGTCGCCCTGGACAGAGTCTCCACGCGCACGCTGCGCCGCTAGGCTGGCCGCCGTCCTGGCGGTTCTGGTCTGGCTCGCCATCGGCGCGGCGCGGGAAGCCTCCGCCGCGCAGGTGGAGGCGTGGCCGCGCCCCGTGGACCGCAAGGTGCTCATCCTCTACAACAGCGCCACGGGCCAATCTATCGTGAACACGGTGGCCTTCCACGGCTTCCAGACCGTGCTCAACTACTTCGGCCTCGTGGCCCTGGCCGCCGACGTGGCCGCGCGCCCCATGCCCGACGACGCGGCCATGGAAGGCGTGCGAGCCGTCATCGTCTCGTTCAACTCCTCGGAAGTGTTCGAGTCCCACGTCTACCACGAATGGCTCCACCATCAGATGGACCTGGGCCGCAAGCTCATCGTGCTGGGGCCGTTGGGCGCGGGCGAATCCTCAGAGGACCCCGAGCGCAACGCCCGCTACATGGCCCTTTTCGAGCGCCTGGGCGTCTCCCACCAGGCGGGACGCCTGCGCGACGCCAGCCGCCTGCGCTTCGACCACCTCGACCCCGAGATGACCGGCTACGAACGCCGCTATCCGCCCAATCCCCCGCACTACGAGCGCCTCGTGCCGCTGCGCCCCGACGTGAAGGTCCACGTGTCCGTCAAGGTGAACGGCCCGGAGCCGAATCCCAGCCCCGTGGTGTTCACCTCCGCCGCAGGCGGCCTCATCCTGGGCGACGACTTCGCCTACTGGATAGACCCCCTTTCCTACCAGCAGAAGTGGCACATCAACCCTTTCCTTTTCCTCTCCAAGGCCCTGGACCTGCCGCTTCTCCCCGCGCCGGACCCCACCACCCTCAACGGCAGGCGCGTGGCCTTCTCCCACGTGGACGCCGACGGCTTCTCGGGGACCAACCAGCTGGACCGCACCCGGACCTGCGCGGACATCCTCTACGAGCACGTGCTCTCCAAGGTTGATTTCCCCGTCTCCTATTCCGTCATCGAGGCCGAGATCTCGCCAGACTACTTCGGCAACGAGAAGCTCATGGACACGGCCCGCGACATCATGGCCCTGCCCAACGTGGAGCCCGCCTCCCACACCTTCTCCCACCCCTTCTTCTGGAACTCCGCCAACAAGGACAAGAGCCGCTACGACGACCGTTTCGCCTTCGACATCCCCGGCTACACCTTCGAGGCCGAACGCGAAATCCAGGGCTCCATCGATTTCGTCAACGACAACCTCGTGCCCGAGGGCAAACGCTGCCGCCTCCTCTTCTGGAGCGGCGCCTGCGACCCGCTCCCCGAGCACCAGGCCATCGTCCAGGAAAACGGGCTGCTGGCCATCAACGGCGGCGACACCCTCTGGGACCCCGCCCACGACTCGCTCTTCGGCGTAAGCCCCCTGCACCGCCACATGGGGGGCAACCTCCACCAGATCCACATCGGGCAGGCCAACGACAACATCCTCACCAACCTCTGGCGCGGCCCCTTCAACGGCTACCGCAACATCATCGAGACCTTCAAGCGCACCGGCTCGCCACACAGACTCAAGCCCATCGACATCTACTACCACACCTTCTCGGCCGAGAAACTGGCTGGCCTGAACGCGCTCAAGGACGTCTACGCCTGGGTCGCCGCGCAGCCAGTGGCCCCCGTGTTCACCAGTGCTTATATCCAGTCCATGCACGATTGGATCGCCACCCGCATGACCCAGCTCGGGCCCGACGCCTTCGCCGTGGAAAACTACGGCCAGAGCCTCACCTTGCGCCTGCCCAAGGACGGCCCCCTGCCGCTGCTCGCCCGCTGCGAGAACGTCCTGGGCTTCGACAACCAGCCCGAGGGGCTCTACGTGCACCTCGCCCCGGGCAAGGCCCGCGCCGTGCTGGCCCTGGCCCCCCCGGACGCGAAGCCCGCCCAGCCCCCGCACCTGCGCACCGCCTCGGGCTTCGTGCGCAACTTCGCCGTCTCAGAGCGCCTGCTGTCCTGCACCACCGAATTCTTCACCCGCAACGGCAAGCTCTCGCTGGCCGGGCTCAAGCCCGGCGCCATGCACTGGGTCTCCGGCGCGGCCCTGAACGGGCGCACCGTGGGCCGCGTTGCCGACAACGAGGGCGTCATCTCCCTGGAAGGCCTCGCCTCCGGCTCCCTGGAGGTGCGCCTGCCATGATCCTCAGTCCCTGGAAACGTCTGCTCTACCTCGCGGGCCTTGCGGGAATGCTCTATTTCCTGTTCCCAACCAACACGGAAATGGTGCTTCTCAACCTCGAAAGCGACGACCCCATCAAGGGCAAGCGCTACCTCGAGGCCACCCTGGAGCAGAACCCGGGAGACTTCGACCTGCTTGTGCTCTCGTCCGAACTCCACTGGGCGCACGACCAGGTGGAGCCCGCCCTGGAGGACCTGCGCCGCGCCCTGGTCATCAAGCCGCGCAACCTCCGCGCGCTCCTGCTCTACGCCACCTACCTGGAGTGGGCCCAGCACATGGACAAGGCCTTCGACGCCTGGGAACGCGTGGTGGAGCGCGACCCGAAGCGCGAGGACGTGCTCCTCAAGCTGGCAGGCCTGGCCGCCATCATGGACCGGACCGACCAGGCCGGGCACTACTCCGCCAAATGGCTCAAATCGCAACAAAAAATGCCAAGGGAACTGGAGGCCAACCCCTTCTTCGCCGCCGTTCAGCCCCAGCTCGTCAAGCTGGCGGACTCCATTCTGGAGGGCGAACCCTCCGACCTCGACAACGCCGTGACCTACGAACTGGCCTCCGGCTTCGCCCAGGCCCGAGGCGCCCTGGCCGACGACGTGCAGGACCTCTCGCCTTTCGCGACCAGGATGCTGAGCTCCCTGCTCCGCGCGGGCAAGATCACCCAGGCCGTGGACCTTGCCGTGGCTCTGGACGCCAAGGGCGAGGGCTTCGGCTACCGCAAGGACATCTTCGACATGCTCGCCCTGGCAGGCATGTCCGACCACGCGGACGAGGCCATGGTGCGCATGGTCCAGACAGCGCCCGGTCATGAACAGAACCTCGTGGCGCTCCTGAACATGGGCGCGGAGCAGGGCCTGAGCCAGGCCAAGACCGCAGCTCTGGAACGCCTCACCGCCATCAACCCCCGCGAGGAACGCTACCGGGCCATGCTCATCGCCCAGTACGTGGACTCGGGCAACTACGACCGCATCGCCGAACTCATGGACCGCCTGGCCTGGTTCACCGGCGAAGGCCTGCGCTACGTCAAACAGGTGGTTTCCGCGGCCTTCGTCAGCGGCGACGAACCCTTCATGGCCCTCGTGGCCAGCGAATCCGACAAGGTGAACATCCGCGACGCCGACCTGCTCACCGCCAAGACCCGCCTCTCCCTGGCCCTCAAGGATTTCCGCAAAGCCGCCGAACTGACGCAGATCCTCAAGGACATGCCCCCGGCCGAATCCACCGCCGCACTCAAGGCCATCCTGGAAAGCGGCAAGGACTACGACCCCGAAGCCATGGGGCAGGCCCTGGCCCTGGCCCTGGACATCTCCCCCAAGGACGTGGAGTTGCTGCGCGCCTCGGTGACCAACGACGCAGCCCGCGGCCGCACCGACACCGCCTATGCCATGGCCAAGCGCTGCCTGTTGCTCACCCAGGAGCGCCAGGACTTCGAGCGACTGGCCGCCATCGCCCGCGAAACGGAGAAACCCTTCGAATCCATGGAAGAGGTCGCCCGCCTCGGGCAGACCCTCCTGGGCGCGGACCCCGTTACCCAACGCCTCGTGGCCGACCTCTTCCTGGAAATGGACAAACCCGTGGAGGCTTACGCCGTCCAGCGCGACCTCGCCCTGGCCAGCGCCGACGCCGCCGACGTGGCCCGCATGCTGGAACTGGCGCAGTATACCGGCCGCACGCAGGACCAGCGCGAGGCCCTGGGGCTGGCCAAGTCCATCCGGCCGGACGACCCGGGCATCGTGCGCCAACTGGCCGAACTGGCCATGGCCGACTCCGACCTCGACATGGCCGAAGTCGCCTACCAGGAGCTCCTGCGCCACGACCCGGCCGACCAGGACGCGCTCAAGCGCCTCGTGGACGTCTACTCCTGGACCAACAGGCCAGCTCAGGCCGAGGCATCCCTCAAACAACTCATCCGCCTGGACCCGCGCAACCCCCAGCTCCAGCGCCAGCTGGCCGACATCTACTCCTGGACCAACAAACCCAGCCAGGCCGTGGAGGTGCTCGAAGCGCTCCGGGCCAAGGGCACGGCCTCCCGGCAGGAACTTCTGCGCCTGGCCGAGGCCAGGGAATCGGCTGGCCAGGGGCTCGCCGCCCTGGAGATCGTCCAGGAACTCCTGGCCAAAAGCCCCTCCGACCCCGAACTGTTGCGACTGGGCGTGCAGTACGCCCTCTGGCACGGCAAGCCCCGCCTGGCCGCCGAGCTCTCCCAACGCCAGACGGCTCTGCCCGGCGGCGAAAAATTCCTCGCCCAGACCGGCGACTGCTGGCTGGGCGCGGGGGAACCCGCCAAGGCCCTGCCCTGGATTCTCAAGGCCCGCGAACGCAATCCGGCCGCCCCGGCCGTGAAGCGCCTCCTGCTCCAGGCATACCTCGGCCTGGGCAAGCACAGGGAAGTGCTCGTCCTGGCGCGGGATCTGGAAGCGCAAGGCGCGCTCAGCCCCGAGGAGACCCTCGCCGTGGCCACGGCCTATGCCGGGCTCGGCCAATGGCGCACGGTCCTTGAAAAGCTCGATCCACTGGTGCAGGCCCGCACCCTGGACGACGAGGGCGAGCTGATCCTGGCCCAGGCCCTGGACAAGACCGGGGCCAAGCCCGAGGCCGGAAAGCTCATCGACCGCCTTGCGCGCAAATACGCGGGCAACGCCCCCATGCTCGTGCGCGTGGGCGAAATCGCCCTGGCGGGGGCGCGCCTGGAAACCGCCGAAGCCATCTACCAGCAGGCCCTGGCCGCCCAGCCTCAGAATCCCGTGGCCATGCGCGGCATGGCCACGGTGCTCTCCGAGAGGGGAAGCCGCCAGAAGGCGCTCCAGATGCTCACGGCCCACAACACCATCAACCCCAACGATTCGGACTCCCGCATGCAGGCGGGGGAACTCCAGGCCTCGCTCGGCAACGAAGCCAAGGCCCGCAAGGAATACAAGAAGGCTCTGCGGCTTTTGAACCAGCCAACAGGGAAGCTCAACTGACATGAACACACGCACCGCGACCCACGGCGTCATGGCCCTTGCAGCGTGCCTCTTGGCCGCCTGCCTCTCGGTCGGCACGGCGCACCCCGTCCTTGCCCAGGTGGGCGCGGGCATCAAGGACCCGGGGGATCGCGTCCCCTCGGCCTTCGTGCCCACGCTGCCCCAGTACGCCAAGCCCAAACCCCAGGAAGGCCCCCTCGACGTTCCGCCAGACGCCCCCGAGAGGCAGCACGTGCTCACCAAGGCGCGCATCCTCAGCCGCCTGGGACGAAACGGCGAGGCCCAGAAGCTCTATATGGATCTGGCCAGGCAGTTTCCCGGCGACAGGGAAATCATCGCCGACTTCGCCGAACTGCTCCTGGACAACAACGACCCCTCCACGGCCATGAGCTGGCTGGAGCGCGCCAAATCGCCGGATCTGCGCATCCAGCGCCTCCAGGCCAGGGCCTATACCCAGGGCGGCCAGCCCGCGAAGGCCGTGTTCCTGCTCAACAAGCTGGCCCAGGAAAACCCCAAGGACGCCTCCATCCAGGTCGATCTTGCCAGCGCCCACGCCGACATGGGCGACCCCGTCATGGCCGCCTCGGCGGCGGGCGTGGCTTTGAGCATCGACCCCAACAACGAAAGCTACCGGCGCTTCGCCGACGAACTGCGAGCCCGCGTGGCGCCGCGCGCCGAAACCTTCTACCAGTATTACAATCAGGCCGGGCAGACCACCATCAACACCGCCGGGCTCTCCGGCAGAACGCCCCTTTTCGGCAGGCTCAACCTGGGGGTGCGCGCCGAGCACATTTACGTCTCCAAGCTCGGCCAGGGCAGCTCCATCCAGCCCATCTTCGGCGCCCAGACCAACACCCAGGACATCACCACCACCTCGGTGGATCCCGACACCGGCGAAAACATCACCACCACCGAAACCATAACCACCCAGAGCGACGTGCTGACGGGGGTGACGATTCAAGGCGGTCGCCGGGCCATCAACCAGGGCATCGACGCGGTGCGCACCTCGCTCATCTGGCTGGGACCCTACGAGATGGAGATCGAGGCCGGCGTCAGCGCCTTCCAGGGCGCGTCCGGCATGGTGGGCCAGTTCGGGGCCTTCCGGATCAACCCCTTCCGGGGCGCGCGCCTGGCCTTCGAGATCGCCCACAACAACCCCTGGTACGACCCCGCCGAGGCCGCCGCCCGCTCCGGCGCGTACGACCTGGCGCGCTTCACCTTCAACTACATCCACCAGGAAAAGACCGGCATAACCCTGGACGCCCAGGCCAACCACTACACCATCGACAACGGCGCCCCCTATGCCAGGCGTTTCGGCTTCACGGCGGCGCTCTCGCGCAAGCTCCTCAACGTGCCGGAACTCTGGCTCTCCTACTCGTTCTCCCCGGCCGTGCTCCAATACCTCCAGCCCGCCGTGCGCACCTACACAACCACGGACTTCACCGCCGTCACCTCCGGGCGGCCCATCTCCCTGGCCACCAACGAGGCCATCCACCAGCTGGCCCTCAACGCCTCCTGGCAGGCCTCCCGCTGGCTGCAGCTGGGCTTCTACGGCGGCGGCGGCATCGACCTCTACCGCACCTATCCGTTCGTGTTCGCCTCGCCATCCATCCTGGTGAAACCCTGGGACTTCCTGGAGTGGGAATCGCGCGCCGAATACCGCAATGAAACGCGCTTCGTCCACGACGGCGGCGAGAGTCTGCTCATCTATTCCGCGCTGCGGGCGAGGCTCTGAGACCATCCATGAAAGCCAGCATTGCGCCCACGCGGGCTTTTGAATCCGCCTTCAAGCAGTCCTTCGTCCTGGAAACCTTCCTGGGCCTGGGCCTGCTGGCCGCCGTCAACGTCTTCTGGTTCCGGGAAGCCCCCGCCTTCTGCACCTTCTCGCCACACCCCTATTTCATCGTGGTGCTGCCCATCGCAACGCGTTACGGCTTCCGGGCGGGGGTGTTCTCGGCCATGCTGGCAACGGCCTTCTACCTGGCCTTCCTGCTGCCCACCCGGCCGGACATCTCCCCCATCGACCTGCGCTCCTGGGAATACTGGGGCCCCCCCCTGCTCTTCATGGCGGCGGGCGTGGTCCTTGGCGAAATCCGCGAGAGCGCCAACCGCGAGACCAACCTCCTGCGCCTGGAACGCGACGATCTGAGCCGCGAACTCACCCACCTCACCAAGCAATACCAGGCCCTGAGCATGGCCAAGGAGGCCATGGACCTCTCCGTGATCACCCAGGAGCAGACCCTCTCGCTGCTCTACGAATCCTCCCAGGGGCTGCGCACCCTCGCCGAGGGGGAGGTCTACCCCGCAGTGCTCGAACTGCTGGCGCGCTACGCCGGCGCCGACGCGGGGTCCATCTATCTCCTGGACGACGGCGAACTCCGCCTCAAATCGGCCCTGGGCGAGGTGGAAAACCGCCCCGAAACGCTCCCGCCCGACAAGGGGCTGGCCGAAATGGTCCTGGACCGCAAACGCGCCGTCACCCTCAACGCCTGCACCGCGCCCGAGCAGGCCTGCGGCCACCTGCTGGCCGCCGCGCCGTTGCTCACCGGGTCCAACCAGGCCATGGGCATCCTGGCCATCGAGAGCATCCCCTTCCACAAGCTCACGCCCCAGGCCATCCGCGTGCTCTCGCTTTTGGCCGACTGGTGCTCCTCCAGCGTGCTCAACGCCAGGACCTACCTGGACACCAAGAACCAGCTCATCGCCGACGACGTGACCAAGGCCTACACCTTCCAGTTCTTCCTGGAACGCGTTGAGGAGGAATACTCCCGCGCACGGCGTTACAAACTGCCGCTGTCCATGCTGCTCCTGCGCATCGAGGACTGGGCGCTCATCCCCGACTCGCGCCGCCTGGAATGCCTGGCCCTGGTCTGCCAGGTGGTCCGAGGCATCATCCGCAAGATCGACCTGCTCTTCCGTCACGAACGCCCGGACCAGCTCATCCTGCTGCTCCCCTGCACGCCCGGGGAAGGGGCCACCGTGGTGGCACGCAAGTTCTCGGAGCAACTTGCCGCCTTCCATTACGAGATCGTTCCCGGCTCCCCCGAAACACTGCGCGTGGCCATCGCCTTGACCCAGGCCGGCGACGCCCACGACTCCGGCATCTCCATGCTGCGCCAGACCCAGAGTGAACTCGATGGACGCGGCTGAATCCCGCCACATCAAGCGCGGCCACATCGCCGCCCTGCGCATCCTCCTGCCCGCGCTCCCCTTCGAACTGGCCACGGCCGCGCTGGGGACCCTCTGGCTCACCGGGAGTTCGGAACTCACGGCCGTCGGGGCGCTCATCACCCACCTGTTCGCCCCGGCCGCCGTCTGGTCGTTCACTCCCAAGCGCCGCGAGGACGCCAACCCGCACCAGAAGGCCCGCATCGAGGCAGACCGCCACATCCACGCCCTCACGGCGGTTGTGGTGTTCTTCTTCCCCGTGCTGGGGCTCGCGGGCATGGGCTACGTGCTGGCCGCCCAGCAGGCCTCGCACCGCCAGGGGCTGGTGGAAGTGCTCGGGTCCGAAATGAAGCGGGCAGCCAAGGTTCTCGGCGTGGAGCGCGTGGAGGACGTGAACTCCTTCCTTTTGGAAGAGTCCAGCGTGGAGCCCATCCTGGAGATTCTCAAGGGCGGCGACGTGGGCCTCAAGCGCGGCGCGGTGAGCCTGCTGGGCAAGATCGGCGGCCGGGAGGCCGTGGCGCTGCTCAAGGAGTCGCTCTCGGACCAGAGCCCCGAGGTGCGCTTCTACGCCCACGCCACCCTGGCCAAGCTCGACGACTCCTACACCCAGGCCATCAAGGCCGACGAACGCGAAGCCGCCTCGGGCGAGGCCCAGGCCCTGGCCGTTCTGGGCGACGCCTTCGTGCGCTACGCCGAATCCGGCCTTGTGGAGGACGTGGTGCGACGCCAGCTCCTTGAACGCGCCACCGACGCCTACGAGAAGGCCCTCACCGCCGACCCGGGCGACGGCAGGCTCCACGTGACCCTGGGCTACCTCCTGCTTTCCCGAGGGCTTGCGGCCAAGGCCCGCGCCGTGTTCCTGGCGGCGCCCGAAGGCCCCTCGCGCGTGGAGGCCCTGCTGGGCCTGTGCGAAATCGCCTTCGAAACCCGCGACTACAAGGCCCTCCACTCCCTGCGCCTTGACCTGGCCTCGGTGGACTTCAAGAGCACCGACCCCCGCAAACTGGTCATGTTCCAGTTCTGGACCCAGACCGGAGACATGGCATGAGCGTCCCACCGGCGGATGTGTGCCTCCTTCTGGAGGGCACCTACCCCTATGTGGCCGGAGGCGTCTCCGGCTGGGTGCACAACCTCATCAAGGCCCTGCCGGACTTCACCTTCTCGGCCGTGTGCATCCTCCCCGACTCCACCAAGGAATGGCCGCTCAAATACGACCCGCCCGAGAACTTCATCGGCCACGACGTGATCTACCTGCACGATCGCACGTCCATCAAACGCTCCTACCTGATGCCGCGCATCCGCGGCGAGATGGACGCCCGCCTGCGCGCGTTCCACCAGAGCGTCCACGACAGGCATCCCGAGCAGGTCCGCGATCTCTTTCTGCGGCTCATGCGCTCCACCGCCCAGGGCAGGAATCCCAGCGTGCACGAATACATCCACGGCAGGGCCGCCTGGAAGCTCGTGGTGGAGCGCTACCAGGAGTTCGCCCCCGAGGCATCCTTCCTGGACTATTTCTGGACCTACCGCTTCACCCACCTGCCGCTGTTCAAGCTTCTGGAGTACCGGCTGCCGGAGGCCAAGGCCTACCACACCGTCTGCACCGGCTACGCGGGGTTCCTGGGCATGATGGCCAGGCTCACGCGCAGGCGGCCGCTGCTGCTCACCGAGCACGGCATCTACGTGAAGGAGCGCAAGATCGAGATCGCCCAGGCCGAATGGATTTACGCCGACGCCAAGCGCCGTATGCGCCTGGAGCGCGACCTGGGCATCTTCCACAAATTCTGGATCCGCATTTTCGAGTCCCTGGGGCGGCTCACCTACGATTGCTGCGCGCGCATCATCAGCCTCTACGAGGGCAACCGCCAGCTGGAGATCGAGGAAGGAGCGGACCCCGCCCGCACCGAGGTGATCCCCAACGGCATCAATCTGGAGCACTTCCAGAACCTCAAGCCCGAGGGCTATCCCGACCCCGCCCAGAAGCGCTTCAAGGTTGGCTTCGTGGGCCGCGTTGTGCCCATCAAGGACGTGCACACCTTCGTGCGCGCCTGCAAGATCGTCTCCATGCGCCTGCCGGGGCAGGTGGAGTTCCTGGTGCTGGGGCCGCGCACGGAAGACGAGGAATACTACAAGGAATGCCTTGAACTGGTGCACATGCTGGGCCTTGAACAGGAACTGAAGTTCCTGGGCCGCGTGAACGTGCGCGAATACTACAAGGAACTGGACCTTGTGGTGCTCACGTCCATCTCCGAGGCCCAGCCCCTGGTGCTCATGGAGGCCAACTGCGCGGGCATCCCGGTGGTGGCCTCCGACGTGGGTTCCTGCCGGGAGCTCCTGGAGGGCCGCGTGGCCGAGGACCGCGCTCTTGGCCACTCCGGCATGGTCACCAAGGTGGCCAACCCCGCGGAGACCGCCGAGGCCATGGTCGCCTGCCTCACGGACTTCCAGCGGCGCTCCCGGATGATCGAGGCCGGGCGCGCCCGCATCGACCGCTTCTACCGCGAGGACGACCTCAACGAACGTTACCGCGCCATCTACCGGGAGGCCGCCGACTGCCCGGAACTGACGGAGGACCCATGGCAGGCATAGGCTTCGAGCTGCGCAAGATGATGGGGTCCCGCTCCTTCCTGGGGGAGCTGGGGGCGCTGTTCTACGCGGCGCTCATCTCGTCGGGGCCTTGGCTCACGTCCATCCTGTGCCTGTCGCTGCTCTCCATCTACGCCTCCATGCAGCTCAACAAGGCGGAGGCGGAGCTTTTCCGCACCCTGGCGGTCTACTCCTACGGGGCCAGCCTGGTGCTGGTGGGCACGGGGCAGCTGGTGATCACCCGCTACCTGGCGGACCAGCACTACCTGGAACGCCACGACGTGACCATGTCCTGTTTTCTCACGTTCTCGCTTCTCGTGCTGGCCCTGGGAACCCTGACCGGCACGGCGGCATACGCCACCCTGGGCGTGAGCCCGGCCTACGCCTTCTGGGGCGTGGTGATGTTCCTCTCAGTGTGCATGATCTGGGTGAGCATGGTCTTCATCGGCGTCATCCGGGACTACAAAACCATCCTCTACGCCTTCCTGGCCGGGCTGGCGGTGTCGCTTGGCGGGTCCATCCTCTTGGGCTCGCACTTCGGCGGGGCGGGCTACATGGCGGGCTTCGGCATGGGCCAGTTCACCATCTTCCTGGTGCTCACCGCGCGCATGCTCACGGAGTTCGATCAGGTGGGGCTCTGGGACAAAGCCGCTCTGGCCTATTTCCCCAAGCTCTGGGATCTGGCCGTCATCGGGTTGTGCTACAACGCGGGCATCTGGGCGGACAAGGCCGTGTTCTGGCAGGCCCCCGACTCGCGCGCCATCCTGGACTGGCTGCGCGTCAACGATTTCTACGACAGCCCCACCTTCTTCGCCTACCTCACCGTGGTGCCCAGCATGGCCATCTTCCTGCTGCGCGTGGAGACCAGCTTCCACGAGCGCTACCACAACTACTATTCGCTCATCACCGCCAAGGCCAACATGAGCGAAATCCTGGCCCAGAAAGCCCTCCTGGTGGAAGACCTGCGCGTGAACCTGCGCTATCTCTTCATCGTCCAGGCCACCGTCACCGGCATCTGCCTGGCCTTCGCGCCCACCCTGGTGAGCAAGCTGGGGCTGTTCCCGGTGCAGGTCACGGTGTTCCGGGTGGTGCTCATGGGGGCCTTCCTCCAGGCCCTGGTCTCCGTGGTGATCGTGATTCTCTTCTACTTCGACCGCCGCAAGAGCGTCCTCGCCACGGTGCTGGTGTTCCTGGCCGGCATGATCGGCCTGTCCTGGCTGACCGTGCGCCTGGGCTACCAGTACTACGGCTACGGCTACGCCATCGCCAACCTGATCACGCTGGCGGTGTCCTTCCAGCTCCTGGAGCGCAACCTGCGCAACCTGGAATACAACACCTTCGCCAAACAGCCCATTCTCTGAGCTTGCGCCGCGATCGTCGGGGATCGCTCCCGTGGATCGGGCACGGATGTGCGTGTTTACTCCCGTAGGACAATCCCCAGCGGTCGCGGACAACAGGCGTCGTATGCCGATCGAAGGAGCGCCCCATGCGCAATCCGATCCGGTTTTTCGCGTTCTGTCGTCTGGCCGTCCTCCTGATCGTCTTGACCCCCCAGGCATCCTGGGGCGAGCCCGTCGTCTTCCTCGGCGACTCCATGCTCTACGGCTTCGACAACTACCCCGACCTGAGGCCGAAGGAACTCGTCAACCTGGGAGCGTCCTCGACGCTTTCGAGCTACGTCGCCTCGCGCGCGGGGGAAGCGGCCTCCCTCAAGCCCGGCTCCATCTTCATCGCGACCGGCATCAACGACATCTCATCCAACAAGGATCAGGCCTTCCTCGCGGCCAACATCGACTCCGCGCTGGGCACGATCGAGGCAGGGTCCTCGGCAACGCGCATCTACGTGCACGCCACCTTACCGGTGAACTTCGCCTACTTCCCCTCCCCCTCCAGACGGACAACCTGACGATCAACACGTTCAACACCACGCTCCGAGCCGTGACCGCGAGACACAGCCACGCGGTGTTCCTCGATCCCACCGCCCGGTTCGTCAACGACGCCGGCAACCTCGCCGCGCTTCTGAGTTTCGACGGGATGCATCTGAACCCGAGCGGCTACGCCCTCTGGGCGGACACCCCGCGCCCCTACCACTAGCGCCGCGTCCCGGAAGAAAGGACGGCGGCGTCCATCGGTTCCACCAACTACCGGGTGCCGTCCGGCCTCGATACGCCGGGCAGGTCCTGCCAGGGCGGCAGGGGCGCGACGGCATGGAGCGGGGGCGGGGGAACCGCTTGGGCGCGGGGTCGGCGGAGGCGCTACATCATGTCCACGGGGTCCAGGTCCAGGCTCAGGCGGGCGTCGTCCACGCCGCGCAGGGCCGCGCGCGCCAGGGCGAAGGCCCCCCGGATGGAAGGCCAGTCCGGGGCCTTGAGCAGGCAGTTGAAGCGTCGGCGCTCGCGCACCATGGCGATGGGCGCCGGCGCGGGGCCGAGCACCCGCACCCCGGGGGCCTGGCGCAACGCCCGGCCCAACTCGGCCAGCAGGGCCTGGGGCTCCTCGAAGGAGCGCGGCACGCTCAGCCGCGCGAGCCCCAGCTTCACGAAGGGCGGGTAGCCGTACTTGAGCCGCTTTTCGATCTCCTGGGCGAAGAAGCCCTCGTAGTCGGCGTTTTTCACCAGCTCCCAGAAGGGATCGTTCGGGATGCGCGTCTGGATGAGCACCCGCCCCGGCTTCTCTCCTCGCCCCGCGCGCCCCGCCACCTGCACGAGCATCTGGAAGGCGCGCTCCCGGGCGCGGTAGTCGGGCAGGTTCAGGCCCATGTCTCCGTCGGCGGCCACCACAAGGGTGACATCGGGAAAATCGTGCCCTTTGGTGAGCATCTGCGTGCCCACCAGCACCCGGGAGCGGCCCCGTGCGAAGTCCGCCAGGATGGCCTCGGCGCGCCCGGCCCGGCGGGCCACGTCGCGGTCCAAGCGCGCCACGGGGATCTCCGGGGGCAGCACGGCGGCCAGCTGCTCCTCCAGAAGCTCGGTGCCCTCGCCCATGGGCAGGAAGTTGCAGCCCCCGCACGACGCGCAGGGACGGGGAAAACCGAAGCTCTGCCCGCAGTAGTGGCACACCAGCCTCGAGCGCCCCTTGTGGTAGGTGAGCGACACCTCGCACCCCGGGCAGCGCGCCGCCTGATGGCAGTCCAGACAGAACACCAGGGGCGCGTAGCCCCGCCGGTTCAGGAGGATCATCGCCTGATCGCCCGCGTCCAGGGTCTCGCGCAGGAGCGCGGCGCTCTGCTCGGCCAGGAGCCCCACACCGCGCTCTCCGTCCAGGCGCGAGGCCAGCTGCACGGCCCGGTCCGAGGGGTTCAGGTCCACCAGCTCCACCGAGGGCAGGCGTCCGCCTCCGGCCCGGCGGGTCATGGCCACCAGGGGGGTGGCGCCCTCGCGGGCGGCATGGAAGGTCTTCACGTCGGGGGTGGCCGAGCCCAGCAGCAGGAGCGCCCCCTCCTGGCGCGCGCGGAAGAAGGCCACCTCTTTGGCCTGGTAGGCCATGCGCTCGTCCTGTTTGAAGGATTGGTCGTGCTCCTCGTCCAGGATCACCAGCCCCAGGCCGCGCAGCGGCAGGAAGAGGGCCGAGCGCGTGCCCACCACGAGGTGCGGTCCCCGGGCCTGGGCGGCTTCGCGGAAGACGCGCTCCCGGCGTGCCGGGGTCTGGTAGCCGTGGGAAAAGAGGGGCTCGTGGCCGAAGAAGGCGCAGGCCCTGTCGCGCAGGGCGGCGGCCAGTGCCACCTCGGGAGCCAGGAGCAGCACGTCGCGCCCGGCGGCAAGGGTCTGGGCCGCAAGTTCGAAATAGAGCCGCGTCTTGCCGCTTCCGGTGACGCCGTGCACGACGCGCTCACCGCCTGGTCCCGGCGGCAGCAGGGGCGAGAGGGCCTCGAAGGCGGCGCGCTGGTCCTCGGTGAGGGGAGCGCGGGCGTCGGGTTCGGTCTGGCAGGCCAGCTCCTCCGGCTCCTCGGGGGGCGGCCCCAGCACGATGTGCCCCTTGCCCTCCAGGGTCTTGAGGGCCTGGGACACGCCCGTCCCCAGGGCCTCGCGCAGCTGGGCGGCCGTGGCCTGATGGCGGGTGAAGAGCATCTCCAACACGGCCAGCTGCATGGACGCCGCCGGGCGCACGGGCCAGGGCGGGTCCACCAGGAGGCGATAGGCCGGATCGGGCTCGGCGGGGGCCACGTCCAGGCGGGCCTCGCCGCCGCGCCAGGCCACGGCGAGTTCGTCCAGGGGCACGGGGGATTCCGACAGCTTGCCCAGGGCGAGCTTGCGCATCCTGCCGTCGTGCCGGAAGCGCAGGAAGGCCCTGGCCGTGCGCAGTCCGGCGGGCAGGAGCGTGGCCAGCACCCGGCCCGCGGGCTCCATCTGCCGGGCGGCCAGGGTCTCGGCCATGGCCACGTAGCCGGGGGACAGCAGCGCCGAGAGTTCCAGGGGCCAGAGCACGTCGCGGGCCTCCACGCCCTCGGGCAGGGCCTCTTCCGGCCCCAGGACCACCCCCGCGCGCAGCGAGCCTCCCACGGGCACGGCCACGCGCAGCCCGGCCGGGAGCCCGCCCCCCGCGAAGCGCGGCGGCATCCGGTAGGTGTAGCTGGCGAAGGGCGGCGTGAGCAGGGCCACGCGCACGAGGGGGTAGTGGTCGGCCATGGGGTCGCCCTCCGTGGGGCGGCGTCAGGTTCTTGGGACGGTGCGCCTGGGGCTCCATACGGCTTCGCGCCGCGATCCGGCAAGCGGACGCGGCGCGAAGGAAGGTTTGCGCCCGGGCGCGGCTAGATGGGCATGAAGTCGCGCAGCTTGGCGATCAGGGGATAGCGCAGGTCTTCGTCCTGGAGGGCGAAGTAGATGTTGGCGGCCAGGTAGTCCACCCAGTCGCCGGCGTCGAAGCGCTGTCCGCGCAGCTTGGCGGCGATGAGCCTGCCGGACTTGGCCAGGCCCTTGAGGGCGTCGGTGAGCTGGTATTCGCCGTCGGGGCCGGGCTGGAGGGTTTCCAGGTGATCGAAGATGTCCGGGAAGAGCACGTAGCGGCCCACGATGGCCAGCTTGGAAGGGGCTTCGCTGGGTTTGGGCTTCTCCACCAGGTCGCGCACGCGGTAGAGCCCGGAGGAGAACTCGTCGGCCTCGATGATGCCGTAGCTGGACACCTTGTCCGCCGGCACCTCCATGACGCCCACCACGGCCATGTGCTCGGACTGGGCCACGTTGATGAGCTGCTTGATGCCCGGCTCCATGCTGAACATCAGGTCGTCGCCCACCATGACGGCGAAGGGCTCGTTCTTCACCACTTCCTTGGCGCAGAGCACGGCGTGGCCCAGGCCAAGCTGCTTCTTCTGGCGCACGGTGATGATGTTGGCCATCTCGGCGGTCTGGCGCACGGTTTTGAGCAGTTCGGTCTTGCCGGAACTCTCCAGGAGCTGCTCCAGGGCGAGGTTGTAGTCGAAGTGGTCCTCGATGATGGTCTTGTTGCGGTTGGTGACGAACACCACGTCCTTGAGACCGGCTGCCTGGGCCTCTTCCACCACATACTGCACCACCGGCTTCTTGAAGATGGGCAGCATTTCCTTGGGCACGTTCTTGGTGGCGGGCAGCGAACGGGTGCCCCACCCCGCCACGGGAACGACGACTTTCGAGATTTCCATCGACTCTCTCCTTCAAGGTCCGGGTCTGCCCGCACCAATGCCCCGGGCGGCTTCCGGGCCGTTTTGCTCCAAAGCAGGATTTTAGGAGAATCGCCCGTAATGTCCAGCGAATTCCCCGTGGCTAGCGAAGATGCTCCTTGAGCGTCTGGGCCAGGGATTCGGCCAGGGACTGCACCTGGGAGGCATCGGTGCCCTCCACCATCACGCGCGCCACGGACTCGGTGCCCGAGTAGCGCAGGAGCACGCGGCCCTTGCCCTGGAGCGCCGCCTCGGCCTCGCGCACGGCGTCGGCGACGGCCGGCACGGTCTCGAAGGGGATCTTGCGCTCCACGTGGACGTTGAGCAGCACCTGGGGATAGGGCTCCAGCTGGTGGGCCAGCTCCGAGAGGGGCTTGCCCCGCTCCAGCATGATGCGGATGAGCTGCAGGGCCGCCAGGGTACCGTCGCCCGTGGTGGCGTGGTGGCGGAAGATGATGTGGCCGGACTGCTCGCCCCCCAGGATCGCGCCCTCGCGCTCCATGGCCTCGAAGACGTAGCGGTCGCCCACGGCGGTGCGCAGGAGTCTGCCGCCGCGCTCGCGCATGAACACCTCCAGGGCCATGTTGCTCATCACCGTGGCCACCAGAAGGTTGCCGGGCAGGTGGTTCTTTTCCATCATGTCCTGGGCGCAGATGGCCATGATCTGGTCGCCGTCCAGGATGGCCCCTTTTTCGTCCACCATGATCACGCGGTCGGCGTCGCCGTCCAGGGCGATGCCCACGTCCGCGCCGGTTTCGCGCACCATGCGCGCGGTCACCTCGGGATAGAGCGAGCCCACCTTGCGGTTGATGTTCATGCCGTCGGGGTCCACGCCCAGCTTGATCACCTTGGCGCCCAGCTCCTCGAACACCAGGGGCGAGACGCGGTAGGCCGCGCCGTTGGCGCAGTCCATGACCACCTTGAGCCCGTCGAGCTTGAGCTCCGAGCGGATGGTGGATTTGAGATAGACGTTGTAGCGGCCGGGAGAGTCCTCGATTTTGAAGGCGCGGCCCACGTCCTCGGGAGCTGGGAACTCCCAGCTGTCCTCTTCGGCCAGGACGCGATCGGCGATGCGGTCCTCGGCCTCGTCGGGCAGCTTGAAGCCGCGGCGGTCGAAGAACTTGATGCCGTTGTCCATGTAGGGATTGTGCGAGGCGGAGATCACCACGCCCACGTCGGCGCGCATGGAGCGCGTGAGGAAGGCGATGGCCGGCGTGGGCAGAGGCCCCACCAGGAACACGTCCATGCCCGAGGCGCAGAAACCCGAGGCCAGGGCGTACTCGAAAATGTAGCCCGAAAGCCGCGTGTCCTTGCCGATGACCACGCGGTGACGGCCCTTGCCGTTGCGGAAATGCGCTCCGGCGGCCAGCCCAAGGCGCAGGGCCACCTCGGGGGTCATGGGGTGGATGTTCACCTGGCCGCGCAAGCCGTCGGTTCCGAAGAGGCGCTTTTTCATGGGGTCTCCCGTATCATTTCACCAGCACCGTCACCTTTTCGGGTCTGGCCTGGATGAGTTCGCAGCCCTGGGGCAGGGTCACGCGGTAGGTTGTCTCGTGGCGGCCCGGGGCCAACCCGGGCGGCATCTCGACGAAGGCGTCCACAAGGCCGCGCCAGGCCCCTTCGCGAAGCAGCGGCAGGGGCGCGCGCAGGCGCAGCATCACGCTCTCGGGCGACACGTGCGCCACATGCCCCGATGCGCCAGCCACCCGCACCGGGACCTCCACGGCGGCCTCGCGCGTGAGCAGCTGATAGTTCACCTGGGCGCGCACCGAGCGGGGCTGGGCCTCCACCTGCTCGGGCAGCACGAGATTCACGGGGGTCTCGAGGCGGCCCGTGCCGTCCTCCGGCAGCGTGATGGGCTGCACCGGCACGAAATCGATGCCCTTCACCACCGACTCGGGTCCCGAGACCGTCACCTGGGACGGCTCCACGGACCCGGAAAGCTTGTAGTCGCGTTGCGCGCCGTCGCGGAAGGCCAGACGCACGGGCACGGCCCTGGCGAGGCGGCGCTCCACCTCCAGTTCCAGGCGCGAGGGGCGCACCTCCACCACCTCGAACAGCTTGGAGACCGGGATGCTCTCGGGCGCGATGACCACCGTGTTGGCCCCGGGCGCGAGCTTGCGCGCGTCCAGGGTGTAGACCAGCTCGCTGGGGTCGAGCTTGCGCACGAGGCCCTTGGGGCCACGCACCAGCACGTCCAGGTAGTCGCGGGGCGCTCCGCGCAGCACCAGGCCCTCGGCAAGCCCGGCGGTTTCGATGCGCACGCGCACCCAGGTGTCCACCCGCTCGCGTCCCGTGACCAGATACCACGAAAGCACCGCCAACAGAAGAGCCAACAGCCAGTCGTACCCCACGCGCCGCACGTTCATGCCCGGCCCGCCCATTCGCGTTCCAGCAGGGAGACCAGGGCCTCCCGGTCAAGGGGCTCGGACACGGCGCCGCCCTGGGCCGCGCGGACCTCGCCGCGCTCTTCGGAGACCACCAGCGCCAGGGCGTCGGTGTCCTCGGTGACGCCCGCCGCCGCGCGGTGGCGCGTGCCGAACTGGGAAGGCAACGTCCGGGAGGCGGCAAGGGGCAGGATGCAGCCCACGGCGGCCACGTCGCCCCCGCGCGCCACCACCGCGCCGTCGTGCAGGGGGCTCTCGTGGTGGAACACCGCCAGGAGCACGTCGCGCGTGAGCCGCGTGGAGAGCTCCACGCCGCGCGCGGCCACGTCGCCCAGAGGCACGCCCCGCTCCAGCACCACCAGCGCGCCCACCCTGCGGCGCGCCAGCTCCAGCAGCGCGTCCGCAAGGAGCTCCACCTCCGCCTCCAGCCCGCCGCGCCGGGGCCTGGCCCCGCCGAACCAGCGCAGCCCCACCTGGGAGAGCGCCTTGCGGATGTCGGCCTGGAAGAGGATGACCATCACCAGAAAGAACGAACCCAGGAAGTTGGCCAGGAGCCAGTGCAGGGTGAAGAGGCCGAACTCGCCGGAAAGATAGTAGGCCAAAAGCACCACGATGACCCCGTGGATCACCGATACGGCCCGCGTTCCGCGCACCAGGAGCATCACCCGGTGGAACACCACGGCCACCAGGAAGATGTCCAGGAGCTCGCGCCAGCCCACGGGCAGGAAGGCCGGAAGGACGTCCAACCAGTGGTTCACGTCATGGCCTCCACCAGCTTCAGGGCCTGCGCCGCCCCGGCCGCGTCGTGCACGCGGTGCGCCCAGGCCCCGTTGCGCCAGGCCAGGGCCGTGGCCACCTGGGTGGCCGGGCCGCGCCCGTCCACCTGAAGCCCCAGAAGCCCCCCGAGGAACGACTTGTTGGAAAGCCCCATGAGCAACGGCCTGCCGAAGCCGGCGAAGAGCGGAAGCCCGCGCAGAAGCGTCAGGTTGTGCTCCAGGGTCTTGCCGAAGCCGATGCCCGGGTCCAGCACGATGCGCTCCTCCGGGAGCCCGGCGTTCACCAGCATGGCCAGGCCCACCTCGAAGAAGCGGGCCACCTCGGCCAGCACGCTGCCGTAGCCGGGGCGCACCTGCATGGTGCGCGGGTCGCCCTGGGAGTGCATGAGCACGTAGCCGGGCCTGTGCTGGGCCAGCACGTCCAGGAGGCCCGGATCGGCCGTGCAGGCCGACACGTCGTTGACGATGACGGCCCCGGCCTCCAGGGCCAGGGCGGCCACGTGGGCCTTGGTGGTGTCCACGGAGACCGCCGCGCCGGGCCTGCGCGCCAGGATGCCCCGCACCACCGGGAGCACGCGGCGCTCCTCCTCGTCGGCGTCCACGGGCTGGGCGAAGGGCCGGGTGGACTCCCCGCCCACGTCCGCCACGTCGGCGCCGTGGTCCAGCATGTCCAGGGCGTGGTCCACGGCGGCCTCGGGGCCCGGAAAGCGCCCGCCGTCGGAAAAGGAGTCGGGCGTGGCGTTGACGATGCCCATCACCAGATGCGGCGACGGCCCAAGAACCCGTCCGTTCAGGACGGTCCAGCTGGAAGGCCGCGAGGCTTTCGCCTCGCGGCCGGTATGATGACGCGATTCGCTCATGGGCGGGAGCGCCGCCGGAGAAGGGTCGGCGCGGTGTTCAGCATGGGGCCTGTCTAACGGCCGGAGTCCTTGTCGCCGGGCTCGCCGGGGGCGTCTGCCGGAGGCGGGGCGTCGGCGGGGATGTCCCCGGCGGCCGGGGTCTCGGAGGCCTTGGGCGCGGCCGGGGGCGGCACGTCGGCCTTGATCTCTACGGGGGGCAGCTCCTCGCCCTTCATGAGCAGGTCGATGTCGGCCCCGGAGATGGTTTCGCGCTCCAGGAGGGCTTTGGCGATGGCATGGAGGTGCTCGATGCTCCCGGTGAGGAGTTCTTTGGCGCGGGCGTGGCAGCCCTCCACGATGGAGCGGACCTCCATGTCGATCTGGCGGGAGGTGTCCTCGGAGAAGTTCTTGTGGGCCACCATGTCGCGTCCCAGGAAGATCTCCTCGTCCTTCTCGCCGTAGCTCAGGGGGCCGAGCTTTTCGCTCATGCCCCACTTGCAGACCATCTTGCGGGCCATGTTGGTGGCGCGCTCGATGTCGTTGCCCGCGCCGGTGGTGAGCTGGTCCAGCACCACTTCTTCGGCCACGCGTCCGCCCATGAGCATGACGATGGAGTTGATCAGGTAGGTTTTGGAATAGGTGTGGCGGTCGTCCTCGGGCAGCTGCATGGTCACGCCCAGGGCGCGGCCGCGCGGGATGATGGAGACCTTGTGGATGGGGTCGGAGCCTTCGATGAGCTTGGCCACCAGGGCGTGTCCGGCCTCGTGGTAGGCGGTGGTGCGCTTCTCCTCGTCGGAGAGGATGAGGCTGCGCCGCTCCTTGCCCATGAGCACCTTGTCCTTGGCCATCTCGAAGTCGGCCATGACCACCTTGTCGCGGCCGAGCTTGGCGGCGGAGAGGGCGGCCTCGTTGACGAGGTTCTCCAGGTCCGCTCCGGAGAAGCCCGGGGTGCCCTTGGCGAGCACGTCCAGGTTCACGGAGCCGTCCACGGGGGTGCGGCGGGTGTGCACTTCCAGGATGCGCTTGCGGCCGCGCAGGTCGGGCGTGGGCACCACCACCTGGCGGTCGAAGCGGCCGGGGCGCAGGAGCGCGGGGTCGAGCACGTCGGGGCGGTTGGTGGCGGCGATGAGGATGACGCCCTCGTTGGACTCGAAGCCGTCCATCTCCACGAGCAGCTGGTTGAGGGTCTGCTCGCGCTCGTCGTGTCCGCCGCCCAGGCCCGCGCCGCGCTGACGGCCCACCGCGTCGATTTCGTCGATGAAGATCAGGCAGGGGGCGTTCTTCTTGCCCTGGACGAAGAGGTCGCGCACGCGGGCCGCGCCCACGCCCACGAACATCTCCACGAAGTCGGAGCCGGAGATGGAGAAGAAGGGCACGCCCGCCTCGCCGGCCACGGCGCGCGCCAGGAGGGTCTTGCCCGTGCCGGGGGAGCCCACCAGGAGCACGCCCTTGGGGATGCGCCCGCCCAGACGGGTGAACTTCTTGGGGTCGGAGAGGAACTGAACGATCTCTGAAAGTTCCTCCTTGGCCTCGTCCACGCCCGCCACGTCCTGGAAGGTGACGCGCTGGGTGTCCTGGTTGATGAGCCGGGCACGCGAGCGGCCGAAGCTCATGGCCTTGCCGCCTCCGCCCTGCATCTGGCGCATGAAGAAGATCCACACGGCGATGAGCAGAAGCATGGGGAACCAGGAGACGAAGATGCTCACGTACCAGGGCGACTCTTCCTCGGGCTCCACGCGCACCTGGATTTTGTTGTCCAGGAGGGTTTTGACGAGGTTGGGGTCGTAGGGGGCGTAAGTGCCGAAGCGGTGGTTGTCGCTGGTGACGCCCTCGATGCGGTTGCCCTGCATCTTCACGGCCGTGATCTCGCCGGAGGTGGCCTTCTTGAGGAAGTCGGAATAGGCGAGTTTGGACGCCTGGGGGGGCTGTTGGTTCAACAGGTTGAACAGGACGATCATGACAAGGCAGATGACCGCCCAGATGCCCAGGTTCTTGGTGAAATTGTTCAAGTCTGCTCCTCCGCGGAGTTTCCCGCTCCAGCACAGGTAACACTTCGGCCTTGGGCTGTCCATGCGCCCGAGGTTGTATTCATGAGGATTTAAGGTTATGAGGGGTGTTCCCCGGACGGAAGCGTATCGTCACCGGTGTGGCGCCTGGACTTCAAATCCAGTGGAAGGCTCATCCCCTTCGGTAGGTTCGACCCCTATACGCTTCCGCCACCCTTCTCCCGGCCTACGCCCCCTTTTCCAGTTCCAGCAGCCACTTCTCCAGCGCCGCGATCTGCTCCTCGACCCGTTCCGGGGCCGTGCCGCCGGGCGTGTCGCGGCGCTTCACGGCCGTCTCGTACTGGAGCACCTCGGCCACGTCCGGGCCGATCTTGTCGCACAGACCGCGCAGCTCCTCCAGCGAGAGGTCTTCGAGCCCCCGGCCGGACTTCTCCGCCAGGGCCACGGCGGAGCCCGCCACGTGGTGCGCCTCGCGGAAGGGCACGCCCCGCGCCGCCAGGTAGTCCGCCAGTTCCGTGGCGTTCAGGAAGCCCAGCTTCAGGGCCTGGCGCATCTTCTCGGGCCTAAAGCCCATGGCCTGCATCATCTCGGCCATGATGGCCAGCGAATCGCTCACCGTGCGGTCGGCGTCGAAGAAGGGCTCCTTGTCCTCCTGCATGTCCCGGTTGTAGGCCAGGGGCAGGCCCTTCATGATGGTCATGAGCGTGAAGAGCGCCCCGTAAACCCTCCCCGTCTTGCCGCGCATCAGTTCGGCCACGTCGGGGTTCTTCTTCTGGGGCATGATGGAGCTGCCAGTGGCGTAGGCGTCGGGCAGGGCCACGTAGCCGAAGTTGGGGTTGGCCCAGAGGATCAGCTCCTCGCAGAGGCGCGAGAGGTGCATCATCACCGTGGTCCCCACGAAGAGGGCCTCCAGGGCGAAGTCGCGGTCGGACACGGCGTCCAGGCTGTTCCGGAAGGTCCCGTTGAGCTGCAGCTCCTCCGCCACGGAGGCCGGGTCCAGGGGGAAGGTGGTGCCCGCCAGGGCCGCCGCGCCCAGGGGCGAAACGGCCGCGCGCTTCAGGGCGTCGCGGCAGCGCTCATGGTCGCGCCGGAACATCCAGGCGTAGGCCAGCAGGTGGTGGCCCAGGCTCACGGGCTGGGCGGGCTGGAGGTGCGTGGTCCCGGGCAGCAGGGTCTCGGCGTGCTCGCCCGCGCGGCCGGCCAGCACCTTCACCAGGGCGGCCAGCAGTTCGCTCCACACTTCCAGGCGCGCGCTCACGAAGAGGCGGAAGTCCAGACAGACCTGATCGTTGCGCGAGCGGCCGGTGTGCAGCTTCTTACCGGGCTCTCCGATCAGCTCGGTGAGCCGGGCCTCGATGTTCATGTGCACGTCTTCCAGGCTTTCCTTCCATTGGAAAGTTCCCGCGTGGATTTCGCCCAGCACCAGGTCCAGCCCGGCCACGATCTTATTGGCGTCCTCCTGGCCGATGATGCCCTGGCGGGACAGCATGCGCGCGTGGGCCTTGGACCCGGCGATGTCCTGGGCGTAGAGGGCCTTGTCGTAGCGCACGGAGCCCGTGTAGCGCTCGACGATCTTGGAGGTGGGCTCGGCGAAGCGGCCGCCCCAGGGCTTGGACGAAGTGGACATGTGGGCCTCCGTGGGCCTTGCGATGCGTTCAAAGAAAAGGGCGGCAAGGCCGCCCGGGTACTCGTTCGATTCCCGAAGACGGGAGCACAAGAAGCCGCTTGCGGCCTCAAACCCGCGTGAAGACCATTTCCCGCTTGAGCGTCTTGTGCACGGGGCAGGCCGAGATGGCCTTGAGCAGGCGCTCGCGCTGCTCGGGCGTGATGTCGCCCTGGTGTTCCACGCTGTATTCGAACACGGCCTTGGCCGGATCGTCGCGCCGCAGCGTGACCGTGGCCTTCACCCCTTCCAGGGGGATGTCGTGCTTTTTCGCGTACATCCGGCTAATGATCACGATGCAGTTGGCAAGGGCGGCTTCCAGCAGGTCGTGCGGGGAGAAGCCCGCGGCCGCGCCGCCGTGCTCCGGGGTGGTGTCGGAGAGGGCTTCGTGCGTGCCGTCGCTGAAGCGCGCGAGGTAGTCCTGTTCCAGGCTCTGGCTGACGATCATGCTTACTCCTTGGGCAGCGTCCCAGCGAAGCAACCGCCGGGGTCCGGGGGGAGGCTCTCCCCCCGGCGGGTGCAGGGCGCCGCCCTGCCGGGGTCCGGGGCAGCGCCCCGCCGCTTACATCTTCTTGTAGCCCCTCAGCCTCAGCCCCTGCAGCCTGATGAAGCCCGTGGCGTCGGACTGGTCGTAGACCGAATCCTCCTCGAAGGTCACCAGCTCCATGTTGTAGAGGCTGTTGGGGGACTTGCGGCCCACGGGGGTGGCCTGCCCCTTGTAGAGCTTCAGACGCACCACGCCGCTCACGCGCTCCTGGCTCTTGTCGATGAGGGCCTGCACGGCCTCGCGCTCGGGGGCGTACCAGAAGCCGTAGTAGACCATCTCGGCGTAGCGCGGGATGAGCGAGTCGCGGATGTGCATCACTTCGCGGTCCATGGTGATGCCCTCCAGGTCGCGGTGGGCGGTGTGGATGATGGTGCAGCCCGGGGTCTCGTAGACGCCGTGGGATTTCATGCCCACGAAGCGGTTCTCCACCATGTCCAGGCGTCCCACGCCGTGCTTGCCGCCGATCCTGTTGAGCTCGCGGATCAGGGAGGCCGGGGTCATGTTGATGCCGTTGAGGGCCACGGGATTGCCCTTGTCGAATTCCAGCTCGATGTATTCGGGCTCGTTGGGGGCGTCCTCGGGCCGGGCGCAGAGCAGGTAGCTGTGGGGACCGGGCTCGTTCCAGGGGTCTTCCAGCTCGCCGCCCTCGAAGGAGAGGTGCATGAGGTTGCGGTCGCAGCTGTAGGGCTTCTCCTTGGTGACGGGCACGGGGATGCCGTTCTCCTGGGCGAAGGCCATGAGGTCGGCGCGGCCCTTGAAGTCCCACTCGCGCCAGGGGGCGATGGTCTTGAGCTGGGGGGCCAGGGCCATGGCGGTGAGCTCGAAGCGCACCTGGTCGTTGCCCTTTCCGGTGGCCCCGTGGGACACGGCCTGCGCGCCCTCCGCCAGGGCGATTTCCACCATGCGCTTGGCGATGAGCGGCCGCGCGATGGAGGTGCCCAGCAGGTAGCGGCCCTCGTAGACCGCGCTGGCGCGCAGGATGGGGAACACGAAGTCCCTGGCGAACTCCTCGCGCAGGTCGTCGATGTAGGCCTTGGTGGCCCCGGTGCGCAGGGCCTTTTCCTCCAGGCCGTCCAGCTCTTCTTCCTGTCCCAGGTCGGCGGTCATGGTGATGACCTCGCACTGGTAGGTCTTCTTGATCCACTTGAGGATGACCGACGTGTCCAGGCCACCGGAATAGGCCAGGACCACCTTCTTGATGCTGCTCATTTAGATCTCCGCGAGAGTGTAGGGAACGTTGGATTCCTGCCCGGAATAGACCCACTCCAGGATGGCCTTCTGGATGTGCAGGCGGTTCTCGGCCTGATCCCAGACGATGGACGCCGGGGATTCGAAGACCTCCGCCGTGACTTCCTCGCCCTGGTGGGCGGGCAGACAGTGCATGAACTTCGCGCCGGGCGCGGCCAGGGCCATGGCCGCCGCGTCCACGCGGTAGGACTCGAAGACCTTCATGCGTTCGGCCGCCTCGGACTCCTGGCCCATGGAGGCCCACACGTCGGTATTGACGAAATGCGCGCCCTTCACGGCCTGGGCCGTGTCGCGCACGAGCGAGACCCGCGCGCCCTGGGCCAGGGCGGCGTCCAGCACGCCCTGCATGGGGTCGTAGCCTTCGGGGCAGGCCAGGGCCAGTTCGAAGCCGAACACGGCCGCGGCGTTGATCCAGGAATTGGCCATGTTGTTGCCGTCGCCCACCCAGGCCACCTTGGTCTTCTCCAGGTTGGCGCCGCGCTCGGTCATGGTCATCACGTCGCCCAGCACCTGGCAGGGGTGGAAGTCGTCCGAGAGCGCGTTGACGATGGGTATGGAAGACTTGGCCCACATGCGGGTGAGCTTGGAGTGCTCGAACGTGCGCATCACCAGGCCGTCCACGTAGCGCGAAAGCACGCGGATGGTGTCTTCCACGGGCTCGGAGCGGCCCAGCTGGGAGTCGTGCTGCGTCATGTAGATGGTGGAGCCGCCCAGGTGACGCACCGCCATCTCGAACGAGACGCGGGTGCGCGTGGACGCCTTCTCGAAGATGAGCGCGACGGTGCGCCCCTCCAGCAGATCGGAGCGGTACTTGGCCTGTTTCATCCAGATGGCCCGGGCGACGGCGGCGTGCGCTTCGGCGCGGGTCATGTCGTGGATTTCTAGGAACTTTCTGGGCATGGAGGCCTCCACGGATTCGCTTGACCAAAAGCGACCGATTAGCCCCAGGAACGGGCAATGTAAAGAGGGAGGCGATGTCCCCTCAAGCCTGGCGTCGACGCTCACGCAGCAGGCTCGCCCCCAAGACTGACAGATATCTGGATATCGAATCAATTCAAACAACGTTTCCAACATTCACAGAACAAGCTTATAATTACACAAACAAAGGGAGGGCAACGCGATGCAAAAAGACTTCCACCACGCCATCACCTACATCCTGTCCCGCTGGGCCGGGTTCGGCCATCAGGACGCCGAAATCATCGCCTATGCGGCCCAATACGTCGACGACTCGACGTACATGGGGACCGTCCGGTTCGATGAAGGGCAGATGTACCTGAGAACGGCTTCCGCCCACGATATCCTCGACTTGCGCAACGCCGACAAGGCCAAGGACGTGAGGACCTGGGTTCCGTTTCACTTTCTGCCTGGGAACTGCGGCGTCCCGCGCGACCAGCATTGCGGGAAGAGTTTCAAAGAGCGCCTGATTTGCCTGGCGAACAGCCCCGTGGCCCAAGACATGCTGGCCGAATGTCTGCGTCGCAAGGATTCACCGCACGCACTCCATCGCCTCGGCATCACCATGCACGTTTACGCGGACACCTGGGCTCACCAGAACTTCGCCGGACTGGACGCCGAGGTGAATGACGCATCGGATCTGGAAGTATTGAAACCGTCGGGATACATTGACCTGATGGATGAGCTTGCCACCAAGCTCCCGACAAAACTCGGACACGCTCAGGTCAGTTCATGTCCGGACCTCCCTTACATCGAATGGGAGTACAGCAACTGGCAAGGGGACAAACAGCCCCCTATAGACAATGCATCGCGTCTTGCCGATGCGGCCGACAAGATGCTGAGCTTCATGAAACAATGGAGGAGCAGCGGCCAACAACCGGCCACACAGGGGCTGACCACGCAAGAACGCCAGTTCCTGATCAACAAATTCAAAGAGATCCAGCACAAAGACGCCGACAAAAGACATGCAGCGTGGCTGGAAATGATCAAGCTCGGAACCGTACCCGGCATCAGCGGCGTGCCCCTCAACTACGCAAAGGATGGCCAGAACTCCTGGAAGTTCCTTGCCCTCGGCACCAATAACGAACAGACAATCATTTCTAACTTGCTCGGCTTCGATCCGGCATTCATGGCATCCAACTGGAAGCTATTCCACGACGCGCTCCAGTTCCACAGACTGTACGTGCTCAACGAACTCTTACCGTCATACGGCATCTGCGCGGCCTAGCGCAGGGCCGCCACCCCCAGGTCCGTCAGTTCGTCCATCACCTGGCCGTGCTCGTGCCCGGCCAGGTGCAGCAGGCCGTGCGCCAGGAGCCGCGCCAGGTGTTCGCGCGGCTCCTGCCCGTAGAGCGCCGCCTCGCGCGAGAGGGTGTCCACGCCCAGGGCCAGCTCGCCCAGGTAGTCGGGACGCTCCGCGTCCTCCGCGGGAAACGACAGGATGTTCGTGGGCCCCGGCAGCCCCAGGAACTCCCCGTTCAGCCGCGCCATCTCAGCGTCGTCCACGCAGCGCAACTCCACCGAAGCGCCGGAAAGACCCAGCGCCTCCATCAGGCGCTCCATGAGCGGCGTCAACTCAGACCGGGAGAGCGGCAGGGTTGGATCAAGGAACGCGCCCTGCTCCACCCAGATCGTCGAACGCATGAATCGTCTCCTTTGCACAGCGAGAAACACACTCGCCACGGCTGTTGCCGGGCCTCTGCGCAGAGGCCCGGCAAAGGCAACACGGTCCTTCCCGGTGAAGCCCGCGACGCGGAGAGGGAGTGCAGAGGGCGTAGCCCTTTGCCCGCCGGAGGCATATTCCCCGACCGCGCACCCGCTCCACGTCTGTCGAATCTCCCGCCGTCGCGAAGCAAGGTGGGATTCCAAAGGGCGTAGCCCTTTGGCCGCCGGAGGCATCTTTCCCTACGGCCTGACCGCCCTGCCCCGCCCTTGCCGCGTCAACCCGGCACTACGCCGCTTTTTCGGGCGCGGCGTTCTTGTCGCCGTTCTCTTTGTCCTTGTTTTTGGACTTGTCGAGGTTGGGGTATTCGATGCGGTGGTGGAAGATGCCGGTGAGGATCTTGTGGAAGGTTTCGGAGGCCTGGGTGAGGTCCTTGAGGGTCAGTTCGGAGCCGTCGAGTTCGCCCTCGTTGTAGAGCTTGCGCATGATGGACTGGATATGCCCCCGGATGCGGCTGGGGGTGGGGTCCACGAGGGTGCGGCTGGAGGCCTCGATGGCGTCGGCAAGCATGATGATGCCCGCCTCTTTGGACTGGGGCTTGGGTCCCGGGTAGCGGAACTCTTCCTCGCGCACGGGTTCTTCGCCTTTGGCTTCGGCCTGTTCCTGGGCCTTGTGGTAGAAGTAGGCGATGAGGGTCATGCCGTGGTGCTGTCCGATGAGGCTTGCGATCTCGTCGCCCAGCTTGTGCTCGCGCGCCAGTTCCACGCCCTTCTTGACGTGGGAGATGAGGATGAGGGCGCTCATGGAGGGCGAGAGCTTGTTGTGCTTGTTTTCCTTGCCGTAGAGATTCTCGATGAAATACTGGGGATTCTTGAGTTTTCCGATGTCGTGATAGAGGGCGGCCACCTTGGCCAGCAGCGCATTGGCCCCCACGGCGCGCGCTGCGGCCTCGGCCATGTTGGCCACGATGACGGAGTGGTGGTAGGTGCCCGGGGCCGAGACCATGAGTTCCTGGAGCAGCGGCTGTTCCAGGTTCATGAGTTCCATGAGCCTGAAGCGCGAGGTGTAGCCGAAGACAAGCTCCAGGATGGGGCTCAACCCCAGCACCAGGAGCAGGGAGAAGACGGCGTTGAAGGCGGCGTGGACGCCGCCGGCCAGGGTGAGCTCTCCGGCGTTGTCCTGGACGAGGGCGATGCCCAGCCAGGAGACCACGCAGAGGGCGGCCAGGGGCAGGATGGAGCGCAACACGTCCTGGCGGGTTTCGCAGTCGCGGATGATGCTCGCGTAGACCAGCCCGCCCAGCATGTAATAGCTGAAAAGATAGAGATTCCCGCCCACCTCGTTGGTGACCAGATAGGAGAGCAGGAGCACGGCGAAGGAGCACAGGGCCTGCGGGAGGAACATGGCGAGCACGCCTGCGGCTCCGGCCACGGGCAGGCCGAAGGCCACCTGTCCGGTCTTGAGGAAGACGGGGAGGTGCGCCTCGGAGATGCGCGCCAGTTCCACGAACTTGGCCAGAAGCACGAAAAAGGCGGTGACGGCGGCCAGGGTGAGCCAGTCGCGGTTGGAGACGGCGCGGATGCCGGATTTTTTGCCGTGGGAGAGGTGCAGGAGCACAAAGAAGAGGCAGGAGAGCAGGAAGGTGCCGGGGATGGCCAGGGGTTTGAGGAAGCTGCCCCTGTGGGCGTAGAGGGCCTGGAGCTTGCTCTGCTGGTCGGCGGTGACGCGTTCGCCCTGGCGTACGATCATCTCGCCTCGGTGGATGCTGGCGTAGACGGGCTCCATGGACTCGACGATCTCGCGTTTGCGCTCCTGGGTGAGGCCCTGGTTGTAGACGATGCTGGGCACGAGATAGGGCCCGGTCAGGGCGAAGACGGCCTTGCGCACGCGGATGTTCTTCTTGAGATCCCGCCGCAGGAGCTGGTCGAGTTCTTCCTTGAGGCGTTCCATGTCGAGCACGGCGGGGCCTTCCAGGTGGAGGGTCTCCATGCCGGAGGGCAGCTCGCGCAGCAGCACCCCCTGCTTGTAGGGGGCGAACATGATGGGGTTGGCCGCCACGCCCCTGGCGTAGGCCTCCCTGAGCCAGGGAAGGACCTGGAGGGTCACGACGTCCTGGAATTCCTGCGATCGCCAAGTGGAGAACGTGTCGCGGGAGATCTCGACGTTGAGGTCCTCGGAGATGGAGGCACGCAACTTCTCCTGGTCTTCCTCGTTGCGTTTGACCAGGGCGAGGATGCCCAGGACGTTCTTGGAAAGCAGCTCGAAGGGATCGAGACTCAGGTCGAAGACGGGCGGCTGGTTGTTGGAGACCTGCTCGCGCTTGCGCTTGGTGGCTTCGCGGTCCTCGTAGCGCAGGGTCTGCTCGGCGGTGACGTCCTGCGAGGCCACCTCCCCGGCCAGGAAGACCTTGACCGGGGAGGAGAAGCGCACGGAGGAAAGGACGCTCGCGCCCAGGATGACCGCCAGGAATACATAGAACCCCCAGGAGAGGCTCTCGCAGGGTTTTCCGGGCAGGCAGGGGGCGCAGCCCTTGGAAGCGGCCTGGCAGCTAGGCTTCTTCAGGCGGCTGAGTATGCCGTTCATAGGCTTGAACGATCCGGCCCACCAGGGGGTGGCGGATCACGTCCTCCTCCGTGAAGGTGACGAACGTAAGGCCCTGCACGCCCGCGAGGACGCGGCGGGCTTCGATGAGGCCCGAGGGCGCGCCGCGCGGCAGGTCGACCTGGGTCACGTCCCCGGTAACCACCGCTTTGGACCCGAAGCCGATCCGCGTCAAGAACATCTTCATCTGTTCGGGGGTGGTGTTCTGGGCCTCGTCGAGGATGATGAAGGCGTCGTTGAGCGTACGCCCGCGCATGAAGGCCAGGGGGGCCACCTCGATGACGCCTTCGGCCAGCATGGCGGCCACGCGCTGGTAGTCGAGCATGTCGTGGAGGGCGTCGTAGAGGGGGCGCAGGTAGGGGTTGACCTTTTCGGCCAGGTCGCCCGGGAGGAAGCCCAGCTTCTCGCCCGCCTCCACGGCCGGACGGGTGAGGATCAGGCGTTTGACGCGCCGCGCCAGGAGGTCGCCCACGGCGGCGGCCACGGCCAGATACGTCTTGCCGGTGCCCGCGGGGCCAATGCCGAAGGTGAGGTCGCTGGAGCGGATCGCGCCCAGGTATTCGCGCTGGACGAAGGTTCGCGGGGTGATGGTCTTCTTGGGGGCCACCAGGAAGGCGTCTTCCTCGAAGACCTTGGCCAGGGGGGCGTCGGGGTCGCGGCTGATGCGCCCGAGCACGGGCTCGATGTCGCGGGGGTAGACGGGCACGCCCTTCTTGAGCATGCCGTAGAGCCGCACCATGGCCTCGGCCACCTGGTCGATGAGTTCGACGGTCTCTCCGCGCAGGGTAAGCACGGCCCCGCGCGAGTTGGCGTGCACGCCGGTCTTTTCCGAGACGAAGGCCAGGTTGGCGTTGTGGGGGCCGAAGAGATCCCTGGCCAGCTCCGGGTCGTCGAATTCGAGCTTGCGGGCGAAGCCGCTCTGTCTTGGCATCGCGTCCTTGTCAGCCGAGCTTCACGTCCAGGCCCAGCACGCCCAGCACCGCTCCTTCCCGGTTTTCCACCGGGCGGCTCACGGTGATGCAGGGCTGCTGGGAGGCCGAGGAGACGTAGACCTCGGAAATGTAGATGTCTTTCTGGGCCATGGCCCCCTTGAACCAGGGGCGCGTGCTCCAGTTCTTGCCGAACCCCGTGCCGTCGTACTGGGCGTCGAAACCCGCCTGGGGGATGTTGTTCACCACCTGCACGCCACGGGCGTCCGTGATGTAGGCCAGCTCCACGAAGGGGTTGGCGGCCAGAGCCTGGCGCAGGGCCTGCTCCATGCGGCCCCGGTCCATGGAGGCCAGTTCGTCGGAGGTGGCGATCCGTTCCACCAGTTCTTGGACGGTTCCCTGCCCAAGCAGGGTAAACACGCTGTTGAGGTTGGCAAGCTCCCCCACCTGTTCGATCAGGGTGTCCAGGCCCTTCTCGCAGAGCTCCATGCCGCGCAGGGTGTCGGCGGAAATGTCGCGCACCGCGCCCACGGAGCGCCCGATCTGGTTGCTGGCGGCGGACTGCTGTTCGGCCGCCGCCGCGATGGAGCTGACCTGGCCCGCCGTGGCGTCCACGAAGGATACTATCTCTTTGAGCGCCTCGCCGGACTGGCGGGCCTGGCCGGTGGCCTTCTCCACCTCGGAGGCCGCGCTCTCCATGCCCGACACCGCCTCGCGCGCGCCCGACTGGATGGCCTCGATCACCTGGCCCACCTCGCGGGTGGCGCCCATGGTCTTTTCGGCGAGCTTGCGCACCTCGTCGGCCACCACCGCGAAGCCCCTGCCCGCCTCGCCCGCGCGGGCGGCCTCGATGGCGGCGTTGAGGGCCAGCAGGTTGGTCTGGTCCGCGATGTCGGAGATCACGGTCATGATGGCCCCGATGGCGCTGGCGCGCCCGCCCAGGTCTTCCACCACGCCCTTGAGCTCCAGGGTGCGCTCGTAGGCCCCGGTGATGGAACCCACCACGCCGTCCACCACGCGCGCGCCGCGCTCGGCGCACTCGCGCGCCTTGCCCGCCAGCTCGGCGGCCCCGGAGGCGTTGCGGGCCGATTCCAGCACGGCCTGATCCATCTGTTCCACGGCCTGGGCGGCCTGGGAGACCATCTCGGCCTGGCGGTGCGCGCCTTCGGAGGTCTTGTCCACTTCCTGGGAGAGGTTGCCGGCCACGTGCTGGATTTCGCCCACCACGCTCTTGAGCGTGCCGGCGGCCCCGCCCATGCCCTGGCGGCGTGCGGCCTCGGCGCGCTGGCGGGCCTGGGCGGCGTGGTCCATGGCCAGCTGGCACTGGCGGGCGTTTTCGGCGGCCTGGTCCTCGTGCTCGCGGGCCTGGGCGAAGAGTTCGCGCACGCGCCCGAGGAGGGTGTTCACCTCCTGGCCGATGCGGTCGATCTCGTCCGCTCCGTGGGCCTCGTAGCGGGCGTTCAGGTCGCCCTTTTCGGCCTGTTCCATCACGGCGAGCACGCGCCCCACCCGCCCGGTGAGACCGAGCCCGGTGAACGCGCCCGCCGCGAGGGCCAGGAGCGTGGCCGCGACGCCCGACCACAACGCGCACGACTTGAACGCGGCCAGCTTGGCCGCGAGCTGTGGCGAGCCCGAGGCGAGGAGCAGCGCATCGTCAAGCCCCATCCAGGCGGGAATCCAGAGCCCCGACACCAGCAGGACCGTGAACAACGAGAGAACCTGCAGCTTCCGCTTGAGCGACATGATACGATTTACCTCATTTGTGAATTGCAGGCAGGCACCCCGTTGTGTGGGCCGCGAACAAATTTGTCAAGCGCCCTCGGCCAGCGTCTCCTCCCGGCACGCCGAGGGGTCCACGAAGAGGGTGCGGGCCACGTCCACGCGCACGCGGCCCGCCGCCGCTCCCTTGATGGCGCGCACGTCGGCCACGCGGGCCAGCAGCACGGCGGCGTGGGCCTCGCCGGAGCGCCAGGAGGCGCGGGCCGCCAGGGCCGCCGCCTCGCGCAGCGTGGCCTCGGGGGGCTCCTGGTGGGGCGAGTCGCGTTTGAGGATCACGTGCGCGCCGGGCCCGCCCTCGGCGTGGAGCCAGTAGTCGAAGGGGCTTGCCAGGGAAGTCAGGAGCCGGTGGTTGGCCTTGGCGTTGCGCCCGCGCAAAATGAGGAACCCGTCGGAGGATCGAAAGCGGTGCAGGTCCGGGTCCTTCGGGGGGATCGTGGCCGACGCGGGCCGGGCCGGGCCTTGGGCGCGCGGGCGCTGGGGGGGCAGCTCGCCGCGCAGGGTCTCGCCCTCCATGCGCTCCACGTGGGCCAGGCCGCGCCGCCCCTTGGCGGCCTTGCGGAAGAAGGCCTCCATGTTCTCGATCACCGTGAGCCCCGGGTCCATGGGCACTTCCAGAGGGCCGAGCGCGGGATGTTCCAGGGTCAGGGGGCCTGTCCGGGCGCGGGGGTCGAGCCGGGAAAGGTTGGCGGCCACGGCCTCGCCGAACGCCTGGCGACCAGTGAGGGAATCCAGGCGCTTGCGGTCGCGCTCCAGGTGTTCCAGCCGCTTCTTCTTCCGCTGCTCCAGGCGGGTCGGCTCGTCGTCGGCCGGGGCCAGGGCCGCGAAGAACACGGGGCGGCCGTGGGCCACGGCGGCGGCCAGGGCCGTGGGCAGGCGCAGGGACTGGCGCGAGGCGGGCCAGGGCAGCGGCCCCTCGCTGGAAGGGGATTCCTCCGCCAGATGGAAGCCTCTCGCGCGGCCGGCCAGGAAGTCTTCCAGCAGTTCGGCGCGGTCCAGGGCCTCCTCGCGCAGCAGGGCGCGGCGCAGGCTGCGCGGACAGGCGGGGTCGGCCAGGGCCCGGTCGGGTCCGTCCCAGCGCGGGGCCTCGCCGAAACCCTCGGGCAGGCGTTCCAGCACCACGGGGTCGTCCTCCATGGAGAGGAGGAGGAAGCGGCCCTCGCCGGGGGAGAGTTCCAGGGCGAGCCGCCTGCGGGGCCAGTCGCCCTGACCGCCCAGGACCTTGCGGCCCTTGAGGCGCTTGCGCAGCCACATCACCCGGGCGTCCGGCGTGGCGGGGTTGGGGGGCTTGGCGTCGCAGGGGAAGAGCAGGCCCAGGCGGGTGTGGACGCGCAGGAGCAGGAAACGGCAGGCGGGCGACGGGTCCGGCCCGGGAAGGACGGGAGGCGTGAAAGCGAGAGTCCAGAACCCCGGGGCGGGGCCGTAGACGGTATCGAAGCGGACGCCCTGCAGGAGCCCCGCGAGTTCGGGCCCCAGAAACCGGAAGAAGGCGGCGTCCATCGGGGAGGGTCTATTCGCCCCTCAGGTCCTCGTCGGCCTCCTGGCGGGCCTTGCACTTGATGCACAGGGTGGTGACGGGGCGGGCCTTGAGCCGGGGCACGCTGATGTCCTCGCCGCACTCTTCGCAGATGCCGTAGGTGCCGTCCTCGATGCGCTCGATGGCTTCCTGGATCTTGCGGATGAGTTTGCGTTCGCGGTCGCGCAGGCGCAGGGTGAAGGCGCGGTCGGACTCGGCCGTTGCGCGGTCCGCGGGGTCGGCGTAGACCTCCACGGTGTCGGTCATGTCCTCGATGGTCTCTTCGCCCTTCTTGAGGATGTCCTGCAGGGAGTCGTTCAGATAGTGGCGGAAGAAGTCAAGATCCTTCTGGTCCATGGGGAAGCCTCCGGGAGGGCAAGCGCCCTCGGGTCAAGAAGTGAGTCCACTTAATGGATTTGCCGGTGGAGGTAAAGCCCCGCAGGGCCAGGGACCGCACTTTGCGGGAATCCCTCCCTTGGGGCGGACAACCTGCCGGGATCATGACGTGTTCGCGCCCCTGTTTCGCGAAAAAATCAGCACCCGGCATTTTGGCGCTTGACACCCACCCCCCTGTCGGCTAGACACGCCTCTCGCCACGAGCGGGAGTAACTCAGTGGTAGAGTGCAACCTTGCCAAGGTTGAAGTCGCGGGTTCAAATCCCGTCTCCCGCTCCATCCCCACCTCCGGGGATTTTTTTTCGGCGCGGCGGAAGTCGTTGACAGCGGAGAACAACTCCACTAGGAATGGCTTCCCCTTGAGGGGCGGCATAGCCAAGTGGTAAGGCAGAGGTCTGCAAAACCTCCATTCTCCGGTTCAAATCCGGATGCCGCCTCCAGTTCGCGGGAGTAACTCAGTGGTAGAGTGCAACCTTGCCAAGGTTGAAGTCGCGGGTTCAAATCCCGTCTCCCGCTCCACCGAACGCCAAAGGGCCGGCCTCCATGCGAGACCGGCCCTTTTCGCTGGCTGACCGGCCGTAGAGCCTCAAACCGCGCCCCTCGCCATGGCCGGCGGCGTCCGGGGCAGGGAGCCTTGCCCATGCACGCCGACCCGCGCATCCTGGAACTGGCCCTGGCCCCCGAGGCCTCCCTCGACGACCTGCTGGCCCTGGCCGGCTCCAGGCACCCCGTCCGTTTCGAAAGCGTCTGTCTGGGGGACATGACCCTGGACCTGCTCCAGATCGCAGACCTCTCCGCCTATATCGACCGCCTCGTGGAAACCGCCCGGCCAGGCGAAAGGCTCGTCCTGCCCTTCTGGGCCAAGCTCTGGCCCGCCTCGCTGCCCCTGGCGATGCTCATTTCCCGGCTCAGACCCGGGCCGGGGGACCGGCTCGTGGAGCTGGGCGCGGGCCTGGGCCTGTGCGGGCTCACGGGGGCCAAACGGGGCTACCGGGCGCTCATCACCGACATCGAACCCGAGGCCCTGCTCTTCATCCGCGCGGCCATCCTGAAAAACGGGCTAGACCATACCGCGAAGGTCGGGTATTTGAACATCGCCGACGCTCGTTGCGACGAGCAGTTCGAGGTCATCGCCATGTCCGAAGCCCTCTACCTTCCAGCCCTCCACGAGCCCCTGGCCGCCTTCCTGGCCGGACACCTGAGCGAAGCCCCCGGCGCGCAGGCCCTCATCTCCTGCGACCGCTGCCGCGAGGCCGCCCCCTTCTTCGCCCAGGCCAGCAAGGCCTTTTCCATCCAGCGCACACAGGCCTCCTGCCGCTCCGGCGAGGAGACCCAGACGAGCGTGCTCTTCCGCATGCAGAAAAAGGCCCATGCGTAAACTGCAAAACACCCCCAAGGGCTACACCGCCGACTCCGACAAGCTCTGCGCCCCCGAAGACACCGTGGCCCGCGTCAAGGCGCGCTTCGAGCGCCTGGGCGGCGTTCTGGGCGAATTGCGGCGCACCGACACCGGCAGGCTCGGCATCCCTGTCTACCTCTCCCTCTGCGGCCCCCAGGCCCGCGCCGTGATGCCCACGCGCAAGCAGATGGGCAAGGGCGCGTCCCCGGCCCAGGCCGAGGCCTCGGCTCTCATGGAACTGGTCGAGCGCTTCAGCTACTTCAGCTTCTGGGCCGACGAGGAGCGCTTCAGCCGCGCCACCTGGCGACAGGCCCAGGCCCTCTGGCCGGGCCGCGTGATGCCCGTGGCCGAGGTGATCCGCTCCGTGCACGACGACCTCTCAGAAGAGGACGCGGAAAGCCTCCTGGACCTGGTGCCCTGGCGCTTCCACCCCGCCGTGCGCGTGGCCGACGGCCAGGAAGTGATGGTTCCGCTGGACTGGTTCAAGACCCTCAACGAATTCAACGGTTCCTCGGCGGGCAACTGCCTGGAGGAGTCCATCCTGCAGGGCGCCTGCGAACTGGTGGAGCGCCACGTCAGCGCCGTTGTGGACGCCGAGGAGCCCAGGCTCCCCACCATCGCCGTCCACCCCGTGGGCGACCCCGTGCTGAAGGGCCTGATCGACGCCTTCGGGCGCAACGGCGTGAAGCTCTGGCTCAAGGACTTCAGCCTGGGCATGCCCGTGCCCACCGTGGGCGCGCTGGCCTACGACCCCGCCACCCTGGGCATGCGCAGCGAAATCGTCTTCACCGCGGGCACCTCCTCCTCGCCCGTGAAGGCCGCCATCCGCGCCGTCACCGAGATCGCCCAGCTGGCCGGAGACTTCGAGACCGGCAGCAACTACGAGGCCTCGGGCCTGCGCAAATTCCAGGACCTGGGCGAGATCTCCTGGGTGGCCGAAGGCCCCTCCACCGAGCTGAAGCGCCTGCCCGACCTGGAAAAGGACGACATCCTCCACGAGCTCTTGGCCCTGGCCCAGGGGCTGGCCGCCAAGGGCCTCACGCTCTACACCGTGGAGACTACCCATCCGGCGCTGGACGTGGCCGCCAACTACAGCTTCGTGCCTGGCTTCCTCTTCCGCGAGCGCACCCCCCGGGCCAGCCTGGGCATGTTCGTGGGCCGCTACTTGGCCGAACAGGCCGACGAGCACGAAGCCGTGCCGGGCCTCAAGCGCCTGGAAGAACTTTGCCCCGGACGCCCCTGGCTGCCCCTGCACAAGGGCCTGCTGGCCCTGCGCCTGGACGACCCCGAGGAGGCCGCCGCCCTCTTCCGGGAAGCCGCCCCCCTCCAGGAAGACTCCGAGGACCAGGGCATGGCCGTGTTCTACGAGGCCTACGCCCACACCCGCATGGACCGCTGGGACCTGGCCGCGCCCCTTCTGGACAAGGCCATCGCCCTTTCCCCGGACGTGAAGGAGTACCACAACCTGCGCGGCGTCACTCGTTTCAAAGCCAAGGCCTACGACCTGGCCGCCTGCGACTTCGAAGCCGCCCTGGCCCTCGATTCCGGCTCCGCCATGGACCTGGCCAACCTGGGTCTGTGCCACATGCGCCTGGGCAACGACGACGCCGCGCGCGAGTTCCTGGGCAAGGCCCTTGAGATGGACCCGGGGCTCGATTTCGCCCGCGCGAGCCTCACGGAACTCGGCTCCTCCCCGGACCACGACTAAAATCATTTGACAACAATCTGAATTGGCCCTTAAGACGGCACGAATTCGGGTGGGGACCTTGGGTGGAACGCCAAGCGCTTGCAAAGCGCTCTGGCATGGTGTAAGAAAATCGCGTTCTTACCTGTGGTACCAAAACAGCGGATCGCTGTTCATTGGTTTTGGAGCCCTCTCGTGAGGGTGCCGGCATTCGGGCAACCGATTGAGCTCAAGTAACGCCAAGGAGGATGGAGAATGGCCACGATTGAATTCAAGGGCAAAACCTTCGAGGTCGACGAAGACGGCTTCCTGCAGCGCTTCGAGGACTGGAACCCCGACTGGGTGGACTACGTGAAGGAGTCCGAGGGCATCAAGGAACTCTCCGAAGAGCACAACAAGGTGATCGAGTTCCTGCAGGACTACTACAAGAAGAACGGCATCGCCCCCATGGTGCGCATCCTCTCGAAGGTGACCGGCTTCAAGCTGAAGCACATCTACGAGCTGTTCCCCTCCGGCCCCGGCAAGGGAGCTTGTAAGATGGCCGGCCTGCCCAAGCCCACCGGCTGCGTGTAGTCGCCAGACTGCTCGTCCAGCGGGGCTCCTCCGGGAGCCCCGCTTTTTTTTGCGGGCTCCTCCTGGCGCCCCGGCGCGATGTCCCCAGGACGGGCCTCGAAAGAGCCGCTTGCCCGCCCGATGCAGCTGGCGGCCCACGGAGAGCCGGACGTGTTCGACCTGGCGGCCGCTTATGCCTTCGGCATCGCCCGCGACCATCCCTTCATGGACGGAAACAAGCGCACGGCCTACGTGGCGTGCATGCTGTTTCTCAGGCTCCATGGAGCCTGGGTCAGGATTTCCGCCGCCGCGCGGGTGGTCCTCTTCGAAAGGCTGGGCAAGGGGGAACTGGGACAGGACGCCCTGGCAGCCCGGCTGCGCGCCGGGAGCGAGAAATGACACCCCTTGGCGCGAACCGGGACGGCCTCTCCAGGAAGCGCGCGATAAAGACCGCGCCGCGCGGCCTTGCTCCGATGCCGAGCCCTACTTCCCGCCCTTGGCGGACGGCCCTCCCGCCGGAGGCAGGGCCTTCTGCGCCTTGGCCGACCGGGCCTGAACCTTGCCTTTTTCCTTGGCGGCCTTGTCCTCCTCTTCCTTGAAGAGTTCCGCGCGCTTCTTCTCGAAGCTCACGGCCGTCTTGATGGCGGCCAGGGCCATGGCCACGATGCTCACGATGATCACGAGCCCTTTCTGCACCTGCCATTTCTGGTCGCTCATGAGGTCGGCGAACCAGATCTGACCGGTTTTCTGGGCCAGGAAGATCATGCCGGGCACGGCCACAAGGGAGAGGGCGAGCCCCACCAGCTCCAGCCACATGAAGCTCTTGCCCAGGAGCAGCACGAAGAGGGTGGCGTCGCGCACGATGCGCAGCGTCACGAGCCGGGCCTTGAGCAGGGTGACGCTGGCGTCGATCTCGTCCAGGTAGTCCTGGCATTTGCGAAAGTTCGCCGCCACCTGGAGCGAGGTGGTGCGCATCCAGTTGAGCTTGGTGGCGCAGGAGTTGAAATCCTTGTTGAACTCCTTGAGCAGCTTGCCGAAGGGGAACCAGGCCGCTTCGTGGTGGATCTCCTTGAGTTCCTCGTGGATCACCTTGAGGCGTCCGTTGATGGCCGTGATGGCCTCTTCCACGGTCTGGTGCAGGTCATTCTGCAGCGAGTCGTATTCGCTGACAACGCGGTTGAAGCAGACGTAGTTATTGATCTTGGCCATCTCGATCAAGACCCGCGCGCGTTCCAGGGCTTCCTGGAGAAAAGGGTGGTCCTCCCGGAACCAGCTTTTGAGGTAGGTGTCCAGGCCGGTGAGGCTGGCCGCCTTCTCGTCTCGCGCGGCGCGCGCCTCGCTCCAGGGCCGCCAGAGGGAGCTCTGGATGTGGATGCGTCCGCGCTCGAGTTCCGGGTCCAGGAGGATGCGGTTGAAGAGATGCAGGTCGTCACGCAGGAGCACAAGGAATTCGTGCAGGCCCTGGTCGGTGAAGCCGAGCTTCACCATGCACACGCCCTGGCGATAGACGGGTTCCACCCAGCGGGGGCATTCGCCGCGAGCCTGCCGGTACAGGCTCAGGGCTTTTTGATAGTCGCCCTGCACCTCCCAGCCGCGGCCTTCCAGGTAGGCCAGCCAGCCGCGTTGCAGGGCGGTGTAGGCCCCGCGCGCGGCCTCCTGCCAGAAATAGCCCGTCCGGTTCCAGTCGCCGGACTCCATTGCCATGAAGCCTTGCACCGAACGGGGCTGGAATCCGCGGCCGTACTGGGTCAAGGCCTGGGTGATCACCAGGTCGAACCCCTCGGCGTCGGAGCCCCGCAGCCTGTCCAGGGCGTTCCAAAGCAGCTCCGAGTCGTCGCGCGCCCCCGTGGGGGAGAGCCCCGCCGGCATCTCCTTGCCCTTGCTGCGCCACACGGCGGCAAGGCAGCGCAGCTGCCCGTGGTGGTTGATCTCGAAAATGCCCCGCAGGATCAGGCCGCGCAGGTCCTTGGCCTCGGCGGTCTCGGCCAGGGCGTCGCCCGCCGATCCAGCCAGGTCCTGGTTGAGGCGCATGGAGGCCTCTTCCAGTTTGACCATGTCCTGCATGCCGATGTCTTCCCAGACGTCCGGGTGGAGTTCGGTGATGGCCTTGGTGGGGCAACTCGCGGGCGCGTGGCTGGCCAGGCCGCAGTAGAAGCAGGGGATGTTTGCCCCGGCCATGAGGTTGGTGGGCAGCTTGAAGGGGATTTCGCCCTGTTCGTCCTCGGCCTCCTCCTCGGAGGCCAGGGAGATGTGGCACCAGTCGTCCACGGTGAGCGTGCTGGAGGCGCGCCGCACGTCGTTGATGCGGAAGCCCGGCCCCAGGAAAAAGGCGGCCTTGAAGCTCATGTGGGGGAAGTCCGGGGCCAGCTCCTTCCAATCCAGACCGATGCGCTTGGGCAGATCCTTGTGCAGGTGCTGGCCCTTGCGGAACACGCAGGCCATGACGCTGGGCCAGTATTTCTTGCCGCTCTCGGGGTTCTTGATATCCCGTTCCAGGCGAAGGAGCTCGCGCGTGATGTTGCGGAAGGAGCGCAGGTTGTCCAGGCCGAAAATCAGATAGCCTTCGTGGGAGAGATACTTGACCGCCATGCGCTCCAGCAGGGTCTGAAGCTCGGAGAAGATGGCGCGCCAGCCCTCGGCGGCGTTCTTGTCCAGAGGGTCGCCCAGGGGCCTTAGCATGTAGTACCAGCCCAGGGGCGACTCCTGGCCCAGGGTGGTGTCCACTGCGAGCAGCCCGAAACCGGCGCGCGACAGGCCGGGAGCGTCCGGTGCGGGCTTGAAGCCCAGGCCCGGCAGGGCCTCCAGGGTCTTGGCGAAGCCGGGATGCACGTACATCTCCAGATCCTGGGAGGCGGCCACCTCCTGCTCCAGGTATTCGGACTGCACGGCCAGGGACATCTCGTACTTGTAGCCCACCAGAAGCGATCCCGGCAGGGCCTGGACGAACAGGGGCAGGCGGTTCACCCGGGAGTAGCCCGCCAGACGCCCCAGGGCCTTGAAGGCCTCCTCCCCGAAGAAGTACCACAGGGCCTGGCTGCCCTCCTGGCCCATGAGGAACCCGCCGAATTCCGTGAAGATCTGGTTGAGAACGGGCGTGATCTGGCCCTCCCACACCAGCCAGACGCAGACGCCCGAGGACACCAGCTTGGGCTGTGCGACGGGCGTCGCCTTGTCCACCAGATGGGAAAGCCTGTACATGCGATGCCTCGCGAACGTTTGTGGGCCGGGAAAGCCCCATGGATTCTTCGGCCGGACGCGCGATCCCCTTAGGGACGCGCCAGCCATCTCCTAGCGCGTCCGGGCCGCCAGGGGAAGCGCCCGAGGCGCGCGGCTTGTCCCGGACTTGCGGCCATGGCATCATGGGGGCCATGGAAAGCCACCGTTTCCGGACAAGGAGCGCCCCATGATCCACCGCGACACCCAGCGCACCTACCGCGGCCTCTCGGAACCAGCCCAAGGCGAGGTCCGCTTCGCCGTGACCGTGGAAGAGTCGGACCTCCTCGTCACCGCCCGGCGGGACCTCTCCGCCGAAACGGCCCAGGTGCTCAACCGCCTTCGCGGGCAACTCAAGAACCACATTCTGCTGCACCCGGAGTTTCGCCCTTCCCTCACGCCCTTGCCAGACGACCCCTCCGCGCCGCCCCTGGTGGGCGACATGCTCCGCGCGGCCCGGGCCTGCCAGGTGGGCCCCATGGCCGCCGTGGCCGGAACCATCGCCCAGCACGTGGCCGACGCCCTGGCCCCCCTCTCGCCGGACCTGCTGGTGGAAAACGGCGGCGACGTGGCCCTGCGTTCCACCCGGGAGCGCCTGGTGGCCCTGCTGGCCAGGCCCGTGCAGGGGGCTCGGCTGGCCCTGCGCCTGGCCCCCCGGGAGTTTCCGGTGTGCCTGTGCACCTCTTCGGCCACGGTGGGGCACTCGCTCTCCTTCGGCGCGGCGGACATGGTCACGGTGAAGGCCCGCTCCGGCGCGGTGGCGGATGCGGCGGCCACCACCCTGGGCAACCTGGCGCGCGGCGAGGCCCACCTGCCCTTGGTTCTGGAACGCGCCAGGGAACTGGCGCGCGTGGGGGTGCTCGGGGTGTTCGTCCAGGTGGGGGAGAAGATCGGCGTCTGGGGCGACATGGAGCTGGCCGCCCTCGAGTAGCCCCCGACCAGTCCCGCACCGTCCGCTCAGGCCACCATCCCGTCTCCCGCCCCGTCGGGCTCCCTGGACCGTTTCCTGCCTCCCGCCCCGTCCGCGCCCGGACAGGGGCTGGTCGGCGGCGCTCCAGGGCCGCCCCCCCCGTGAAAAGGCGAGCCCGGCGGGAGGCGTCCCGCCGGGCTCGAAATCCGGCCCGCTCCGGCGCGGGGAACGGCGCTACTGGGCCAGACGGTCGATGGCGGCCTCCAGCTGACGTCCCAGGGGCGTCTGCAGGGTGAGCTGGCGCTCCACGCTGGTGATGCCCTTGACCACCGTGGAGTGACGGCGGTTGAAGCGCTGCCCGATGTCGTGGAGCGAGAGGCAGGTGTGCTTGCGCGCCAGAAAGAAGGCGGTGTTGCGGGCCATCACGTGCTGGCGCTTGCGGCTCTTGGAGTGCAGGTGCTCGGGAATGATGTCGTACATCTGGCAGACGTGCTCCACGATCTGCTCGATGCCCACGGCGGGCTGCTCCAGATCGTAGTTGCGCAGCACGTCCCAGGCCATCTCCATGGAGATGGCCTGTCCCAGCACCCGGGCCTTGAGGGCCAGATTCTGCAGGCAGGACTCCAGCTGGCGGATGTCGGCGCGGATGCGGTCGGCCAGCAGCCCGGCCACGTCGCCGGGCAGGAGCACCTGGTGGATCCTGGCCTTGCTGAGCAGGATGTTCAGCCGGGTCTGATGGTCCGGCTGCTCGATGGTGGCCACGAACCCGGCGCAGAGCCTGGAGGCCAGCTGGCTGTCCAGGCCGGTGAGTTCCTTGGGAAGGAAGGAGCTGGTGAACACCACGCGGCAGCCCCGGGACTGGAGGGCCGAGAGCGTGTTGAGCAGCTCGTCCTGGAGCTTGGGCTTGCCCTGGAAGAAGTGGATGTCCTCCAGGATGAGGATGTCCACGTTCTCGCGGAACTGGGCCTTGAAGCGCTCCACCTCGCGCATCTTGATGGAAAGGATGAGCCGGGAGGAGAATTCCTCGGCCGTTAGGTAGACCACGCGGGGCTTGCGCCTGCGCTCGCGGTCCACGAGCAGGCGGCCCATGGCCTGGCTCAGGTGGGTCTTGCCCAGGCCGGGACCGGCGCTGATGAAGAGCTGGCTGGCGGAAAGGGTCTCGCGGCACAGGCCCAGGGAGGCCTCGTAGGCCAGGGCGTTGGAAGGCCCCACCACGAACTGGTCGAAGGAGAAGCGGAAGGCCGCCGCGAGGTCGTGCGCTTCACGCGCCGCAGCCGGGCGCTCGCAGGCCGGGGCCTCGCCGTCGGCCTGGGGCTGGGCCAGGGACACGGCGACCGGTCCGGAGGCGGAACGCACCTCGATGCGCGGGGTGGCGCCCATCACCTGGGCGGCGGCCTGGGCCACGGAATCGGCCAGGCGGTCCCGCACCCAGGCGGCCACGAACTCGTTGGGGGCTTTGAGAACCAGGCCGCCCTCCTCGAAGGCGGCCGCCAGAGGCTTGATCCATACCTGGTAAAGACCGGGATTGAGACTGCGTTCCAAAACGCTTTGGATTTGGGTCCAGGTCGGGTTTGTCATGGGGGGAGTGATGCAAGGCATCGTTTTTTTTCTCAACCCGGAGGAGCGGGGCGCACGAGACGACGGGGCAGGCGGTTATCCAAAAGCCAACCACTTGATATCATGGCAAAGACTCGGAAAGGCCTCTGCCCTCGCGCTCATGCTCCGGGTGGCGGAAACCTTCTGGCTCCAAGGGATTCCGCAGGGTGGGGCATCAAGACACCAACAAGTGTTGATTTTTTTGTCCACATGCCATGATCCATTTTACTCCATTTTGCTGCGTTTTTTGTGATTTTCTGTTTTGACAACTCTCTTGATGAAGCCTCTTTTCAAGCTTTCAAGCCATGCTCCAGGCTTTTTTAGGCAATGCCGCAAGTGCGCCGCCGTTCCATACGGAGACAACACCTCTTAATATCTAAGCATCATTTTTGACACCGTTTCGAGGCAAAATGTCCGTCAAGAGAAAAGGTAGGCAATCCCTACCTGATCCGCCTCGTATGGAGTAACTACGGGCGGTTTTCGGGGGACATCCCCGGCAACCCCTCAGCCCGCAAGGAGATAGTCCCGGCCGGGAGCGTGGCCCAGGGACTGGAGCATCCGGGCCACGGCCTCTCCCGCCCCGGGCTGCGACACATAGGACACCACGAACCCCTCTCCGGGGCGCGGCGCGTCCCGGTGGTGCAGCACGGGCACGCCGCCCGGGCGGTTGCCGATCTTGGCCGGATCGATGTCCAGGTAGGCCCGGAAGCGCACGCCCCGCGCGGCCAAATGCGCCGCGCGTCTGCGCGTGACCCGCCCCGCCCCCACGATCCAGACCTCGGGATGATGCGGGTTGCAGGCCGCAAGCCAGCGGGCCAGGTAGTCCGCCTTCATGGCGTGGAAGGCCTCGGGGGCGTAGCGCGGGTCCGTGCGCGAGAGCCGCCCGGGCGGGTCGTTCCAGGTGAGCAGCGTCTCCGGGCGTTTGGCCAGCACGGCGTCGGCCTCCAGCCAGCGCAGCCAGAGTTCGTGGTCTTCTGGAAACGGCCCCTGGCGGTAGCCACCCAGGCGCGCGAAGGAGGCGGCCCGGAACACGGCCGAGGGATGGGCCAGGGGCGCGTCGCGGAAGCGCTCCAGGGACATGGCCTCGTGGGTCAACAGGGAGTTCACCCACTGCACATGGCGGGCGTAGCCCGGGCAGAGGTCGGCGTCGCCCCCGAAGGCCACGCGGCAGCCGCAGGCGTCCACGCTAGGGTGTAGCTCCAGGAGTGCGGCCTGGAGTTCCAGCCGCCTGGGGTGGCAGGTGTCGTCGGCGTCCATGCGGGCCAGGTAGCGGCCCCGGGCGTGGGCGGCGGCGTGGTTCAGGGCATGGGCGATGCCCCGTCGGGGGCTTTGCAGCGCGCGCAGGCGCTGATCGCGACTGGCGTGGGCCTCCAGGAGCGCCCGGGTGAGGCCCCCGTCGTCGCTGTGGTCGTCCACGGCCAGGATTTCGATGTCGGCCAGGGTCTGGGCCGAAAGGCTCTCCAGGGCCCCGGCCAGATGGTCCGAGGCGTTGCGCGCGGGCAGAAGGACGGAGACGAGGGGTTCCATGGCTTCAAAAGGAAGCGGCCGCCCCCCCCGCGGGGAGCGGCCGCATGGCCTCAGAGCACGGCGGCCTTGATGGCCTCGATGCCCACGCGCTCCACGAAGCGCGCGCAGCGTTCCTTCTTCTTGGCGTTGTCGCGGTAGTGTTCCAGGAGCTTCTTCACCAGGGCCACCACCTGGGGGGCGTCCAGGTCCTCGGCCACCACGTCGGCGATGCGCGGTTTGCCGCCGGGGTGTCCGCCGAAGGACACCGTGAAGCCGGACTTCTTGCCGATGACGCCCAGGTCGCGCACCAGAGAGCTGGCGCAGCAGAGGGGGCAGCCCGAGACGCCCATCTTCACCTTGGCGGGCAGTTCCATGCCCACGTAGAGCTTTTCCAGCTCCAGGCCCAGGCCCAGGGAGTCCTGGACGCCGAACTTGCACACGCTGGTGCCCGGGCAGGCCTGCACGAAATGCACGCACAGCTCCACGGCCTGTCCGGCCATGGTGCCCAGGTCCTTCCAGATGGACTCCACCTCTTCGGCCTTAACGCCCACCAGGGCGATGCGCTGGCCGGAGGTGATCTTCACGATGGGAATGGAATACTTGCCCACCACGGTGTTCAGGGCGTCCAGCACCTGGGGGGTGATGATGCCCACGGGGGTGCGGGGGACGATGGCCCAGGTCTCGCCGTCGCGCTGGAGAATGGCTCCGCGCGGCGTTTCACTTTTCGACATGACGTTCTCCAGAATGGTTTAATCGGAATGATTCCGAGTCGGGCGTTCCATAGCAGCCGCCCGACCCATAAGCAATGAAAAGAAGCGCCCCCCCTTCGGAAGGAAACGCTTTTCGAAACCCCTCCGTGGGAGTTGCCATCCGGGTTCGGGAGGGCTAAATATAAGATTCATGCAATCGACCTGGAGTACACTATGTCTCTTCGCCTCGCGATGTATCTCGTCCTCGGCGCTTCCTTCCTCGCTTCCCTCGGCACGGCCGCAACCGCGTTCGGATCAGCTCCACCCGTGTGGCTGGCCGTGTCCTCCGCCCTGCTCGGCCTGACGGCCCTGGCCGCCTTCGCGTTGCTGGTGGGCGCGCCCCTGTCCAGGCTCCTGGAGGCGTCCCGCCTGGCCGCCCAGGGGACGCTCGGTCCCGGGGACATCCCCCAGGGCGGCGAGGCTGGCGAACTGGGCAAGGCCCTGCTCGACTACTCACAGTGCGTGTGCGCCGCCAGGGACCAGGCCGCCGCCCACAAGGCCGTGGTGGAGTCCACCGTCAAGAGTTGCGACGACTCCCTTCTCCAGGCCCAGGAAGCTTCGCGCCTGGCCGAGGAATCCAAGGCCAAGAACCTCCTGGGGGCCTCGCGCAAGCTTGAGAGCGTGGTGGAGCGCATCATGCATTCGGCGGGCTCGCTCTCCAACCAGATGGAGCGTATCTCCGAGGGCGCGGACCTCCAGAAACAGCGCATGATCGAGACCGCCACGGCCATGGACGAGATGAACATGGCCATCGCCGACATCTCGCACAGCTCCTCCGACGCCTCCGTGAGCGTGGAGAGCGCCAAGGAGCAGGCCGCTTCCAGCGCGCGCATCGCCTCCGAGGCCGTTGCCGCCATTTCCAAGGTGAACGAGGCCACGGGGCTGCTCAAGCAGAACATGGGCAGCCTGGGCGAGCAGGCCCGCAGCATCGACCGCATCATCAACGTGATCAACGACATCGCCGACCAGACCAACCTCCTGGCGCTCAACGCCGCCATCGAGGCCGCCCGCGCGGGCGAGGCCGGCAGAGGCTTCGCCGTGGTCGCCGACGAGGTGCGCAAGCTCGCCGAGAAGACCATGCACGCCACCAAGGAAGTGGGAGACTCCATCAAGTCCATCCAGGACGCCATCCACTCCAACGTGGAGCAGATGGACATGGCTGTGAACCGCGCCGACGAGGCCTCGGCCATGTCGCGGCGCTCCGGCGAATCGGCGGAGCTGATCCTGCGCCACGCCGAGGACAACACGTCCAAGATCCACTCCATCGCCACGGCCTCCGAGGAGCAGTCGGCCAGCTCCGGCCACATCTCCAAGGCCATCGGCGAGGTGGAGCAGGTGGCCACCGAGATCGCCGACGGCATCCACGACTCGGCCCAGGCCGTGCTGGAGCTTTCGGAGCTTTCCGGCGAACTGGCCGTGCTCATCGCGGACCTGAAGAGCGGCATGGAGGCCGGGGTGCTCATGCCCTGGACCAGCGAGCTGGCCACGGGCGTGAAGATCATCGACGAGCAGCACCGCGTCCTCGTGGACATGATCAACAAGCTCTACGCGGCCATGAAGGGCGGCAAGGGCAAGGACGTGATGGAGAAGCTCCTGGACGGCCTGGCCGAATACACCGTGAAGCACTTCGGCACCGAAGAACAGTACTTCGACCAGTTCCGCTATCCCGAGACCGGGGCCCACAAGAAGCTCCACGAGGACCTCAAGGCCAAGGTGGTGGACTTCATCGGCAAGTACAAGTCCGGGCAGGCGGCCATCTCCATGGACCTCATGGAGTTCCTCAAGGAATGGTTGGAGACACACATCGTCAAGACCGACAAGCGCTACGCCAGGTTCTTCCTGGACAACGGCTTGGCGCCCACCCCGGGCGTGCGCGTCGCCGCCAAGGCGCTGCCGCGCTGAAGGCCCGCCCCGCTCTTCCGCAAAAAAGACGGCCGCGCCCTTCCCGGGTGCGGCCGTTTCGTCTTGTCCCTCCCCTTGCGGGGAGCGCAAGCTCCGCGTCGTCGCCGCCCCGGCCGGGTCGGCGGATATTTTTCGGGTGGGTCTTGCAGAGCAACCTGCAGCCCCCCCGACGGATGAGGCGCTCGCGGGCGGCGGCCCCCGTGCACGTCCGCGGCTACGGGCAGCCGATCAGGGGCCTCGCCCGTCGCTCCCGCCGGACGGCGCGGGGTTGTTCCCGGGCTGTCGCCGATAGAAATCCACCCCAACCCGCTCGATATGTGCCCTCAGTTCCGCATGGCCGATCCGGTTGAACGCCGAGAGGTCTATCCGGTAAGGCAGAAGCAGATCGTCCAACTCTTCGGCAAGATCGCCCAACTCCCGAGAGGTCAGGGTCTCGCCGTGGAGGGTGAGATCGATGTCCGACCCTGGCCTGTGATTGCCCTTGGCCCGCGAGCCGTACAACACGGCCCTCTCAACGGAAGGATGCGCGGCGAACACTCCGCAGATCCGGTCAATGGTTTGTTGGCTCAGGCCGTAGCGCATTCAATGCGTTCCGCTTTGCTCGGCCAGGGCCGCAAACCTCCTGGCAAGCTGCTCGAATGCCGGAAAAAAACGCGCCAGCACGTCCGCGACGATCTCCTCGGCCGTTTCCGTGTTGTAGGTATGGGAACTGAGGTTGCGGGCCCTGATCATGTCCATCCACGCCTCGCCGTCTTCGATCAGGCCGTTGCTGAACGCCTCCCGGGTGGCCCCTTTCGAGCCGATGACGCCTGACACGCCCGCATCCTCCAGATAGTCCTTCAGAACATTCCAGGCCAGCTCATGGGTGAACTCGAAACCCTGCACCAATCCTTGCTGTTCCAGTTCGGTCAGGTCGCGCGTCTCAGCCAGTTCCACGCCTCGACGCAATGTTCGCAATGCCCTGAGGTAATTGTCGAAGCGCTGCTTCCAGCGGATGTCTTCCTGCATTCCCCACACTCCTTGTCCTGGCCCGAGCAGGGCGCGAAGAGAGCCGAACAGGCCTTGCACCCGTTGGCTCCCGGCGAGGAGGCCAGCGGCACGCCCTTCCCCGTTGCAGAGGGACTGCCGCCACCGACACCGCAAAGAGGCCGTCGCCCTTCGGCGCGATCGAGAGACCCACGGCCGACGCGCGCAGAACCGCACGATTACCCGCACGGCGTACCGATGACAAGATTCCGGGAGGCGGAAAGCCTGCCGTTCAGCTCTTGGCCGGGGGGTATTTCCCGCAGGTGAATTTCGCTCCCTCGGGGCAGTGGCCCAGACGCTCGCACTTGGCCCCGGCCGTGGTGAAGACCTCGGGCAGGGTCATGCGGCACAGGGCGAGCATCTTGTCCGCCAGGGCGCGGATCTCCCATTGGGCGCGGGCGCAGCAGCGGTGCTCGAAGAAGTTGAAGAGGGCGCGGCAGTTCATGGTGACGACGATGCGCGTCTCGGCGGCCTGGGGCAGCACGAAGCGCGCGTCCTCCTTGGCCTTGGTGCCGCGTCCGTTGGTCTCCAGGATGTCCTTCAGGTCGCGGTAGGCGTCGGCAACCTGGGCCATGAAGTGTTCGTAGCGCGCCTTGGCCTCGGGGATTCGGGCGATGGCCGGGGGCAGCACGTAGTCGAAGCTCGATGCGTCCACGTAGCGCTGGGACTGCTGGGAGTAGCTGGCGATGCGGTGGCGCACCAGCTGGTGCGTCAGCGCCCGGGAGACCCCCTCCACGGCGAAGGTGAAGCTCACGTGCTCGATGGGGCTCACGTGGCCCGAGGAGATGACCCCGGCCACGAACTCTGCCTGCTTCTCGCGGCTGATCTCCCCGGCCAGGAGCCGGGGCCACATGTCGGCCACGAAGCCCGCGTGATAGCATTGACGAAAGGCCGCGTAGACCAGGGCCAGGGGCTCCGGGGTGTAGGCCAGAAGGGCCACGTCGAGGCGCGTTGCGGGCATGGTTCAGCTCAGGGGTTGGGATTTCAGGTGCAGGTGGGCCTTGGCCGTGGCCACGCGGCCGCGCGGCGTGCGCTTGATGAGCCCGCACTGGATCAGGAAGGGTTCGTAGATGTCCTCAAGGGTGCGCACCTCCTCGGAGCAGGCCACGGCCAGCGTCTTCACGCCCACGGGGCCGCCGCCGAACTGCTCGATGAGGCAGGAGAGGATCTTGCGGTCCATCTGGTCCAGGCCGTGGGGGTCCACGTCCATGCGCGAGAGGGCCTCGCGGGCCAGCTCCTCGTCGATGATCTCCCTGCCGGAGACCACGGCGAAGTCGCGCACGCGGCGCAGGAGCCTGCCCGCGATGCGCGGCGTGCCCCGGGAGCGCTTGCCGATCTCCAGGGCGGCCTGGGGCGTCAGGTTCACCCCCAGGATGCGCGCCCCGCGCGTGACGATGTCGGCCAGCTGGGGCGAAGAGTAGAAGTCCAGGCGGAAGATCACGCCGAAGCGGTCGCGCAGGGGCGAGGTGAGCAGCCCGATGCGCGTGGTGGCCCCCACCAGCGTGAAGGGCTCCAGGTCGATCTTCACGGTGCGCGCCCCGGGGCCCTGGCCGATGATCAGGTCCAGCTTGAAGTCCTCCAGGGCCGGATAGAGGATCTCCTCCACGGCCGGAGGCATCCTGTGGATCTCGTCGATGAAGAGGATGTCGTGGCGGCCCAGGTTGGTGAGGATGGCGGCCAGGTCGCCGCCGCGCTCCAGCACGGGGCCGGAGGTGGTCACCAGGTTCACGCCGAGCTCCGCGGCCATGATCTGGGCCAGGGTGGTCTTGCCCAGGCCCGGCGGGCCGTAGAAGAGGGTGTGGTCCAGGGCCTTGCCGCGCTCCAGGGCCGAGCCCAGGTAGACCTTGAGGTTGGCGCGCATCTCGTCCTGGCCGATGAAGTCGGCCAGGCGTCTGGGGCGGATGGTGTCGTCGGGCTGGTGGGTCATGACTTGGCGGCGGCGATGCGTTTGAGCCCGGCGCGGATGGCCTGGGCCACGTCGAGGTCGGGCTCGTCGTCAAGGACCTGTCGCAGCACGGGTCCGGCCTGGGCCTCGGCGTAGCCCAGGTTGGTCAGGGCGGCTAGGGCGTCGGAGAGCACGGAGCCCGCGCGCCCGACGGGGACGGCGGAGGGTCCGGCGGCCACATGGGCCAGGGCGTACTTGATCTCCAGGATCAGGCGTTGGGCGCTCTTCTTGCCGATGCCCGGCACCTGGGAAAGCGCGGCCACGTCCTCGCGGGCGGCGATGCCCGCCAGTTCCGCCACCTGGTAGCAGGAGAGCATGGCCAGGGCGGTCTTGGGGCCGAGCTTGGGGATTTCGATGAGCGCGCGGAAGGCGCGGCGGGCCTCGGCGTCGGGGAAGCCGAAGAGGCGCGTGCCGTCCTCGCCTGTCTGGGCGTGCACCCACAGCCCGGCCTCCTGGCCGCGCGCGGGCAGCCCGGCAGCCGTGGGCGCGCCCACGGACAGCTCGTAGCCCACGCCCGAGGCCGTGAGGACCACGCAGCTCTTGTCGGTCTTTTCGAGGATTTCTCCGCGCAGGTAGGCGATCACGGCTCCCCCGCCAGACGCCTGAAGCGTCTCTGGTTGAGATGGCACACGGCCACGGCGAGCGCGTCCGTGGCGTCCACGGCCAAAGGTTTTCGGCATCCCAGCACCTGGGCGACCATGAAGGCCACCTGCGTCTTTTCGGCCCGGCCCGTGCCCACCAGGCTCTTCTTGACCAGCGAGGGCTCGTAGGCGTGCACGCGCACCCCGGCCACGGCGCAAGCGGCCATGGCCGCGCCCCGGGCCTGGCCCAGCTTGAGGGCGGAGGCCGGATTCCTGGAGACGAACACGTCCTCCAGGGCGGCCTCGCCGGGCTTGTGCCGACTCAGAAGCTCCGCCAGGGCCTCGTAGATGGCCCCCAGGCGCACGTCCATGTCGCCCAGGCGCTCCACGCGGATCACGCCCGCATCCACCAGGGAGAGCACGCCCGACTCCTCGCGCACGATTCCGAAGCCCGTGTTGCGCGAACCCGGGTCCAGCCCCAGCACGCAGCAGGAGCCGCTCACGGGCTGTCCCGCTCCGCGGCGGACGCGCGCTCATCCTCCACGCCGGACCACCTCGAACACCTTGAAGCCCGTCACCGGCTCCCCGTGCCCCGGCCTGGGGGCGTCCTGGGGCGTCGCATAGCGCACGGCCAGCACGTTGAGGCCCTTCTGGGTTCTGAAAGGCGTTTCCACCCGGCCCGCGACGGGCAGGTTTTCCAGCACGCGCTGTCCGTTCACGTCCAGCTGCACGCGCACGCCCGGCCTCGTGCCGTCGATTTCCAGGTTCAGCTGCACGGGGAACTCATCGGCCGCGAAAAACATCACCAGCGTGATGGGCCAGAGTCCCCTGCGCAGGATGGCGGGGGAGAGGTCCTGCTGTTCCAGGGGGGCGAGCCCTTCCTGGAGGTAGATATCCTCCTGCTGCAGCATGGCCATCAGGTCCACGTTGGTGAATGGGGGGCCGTCCGGTTTGCAGGCGGCGAGCATCAGCAGGAGGGCGGGCAGCACCTTGCGGAGCATGGTCAATCCTTGCGCATGGGGCAGCGAAACTCCAGGAGGCACTTCTTGAACTTGACGTATTCCAGATTGGACCCGGGGTAGTTGGGCGTCCGCGTGGTGCAAGTCATTCGCAGACGCAGCGTGAAGCGTTTGAATGGCTTCTCCCTGAAAACCGAGAACTTCGCAAGTCCCCGGGAATCCGGCCCCCTGCTGGCCAGCAGATGGACCTCGGCATCGTCGAACACGGCCCAGGCGTCGAAGGTGTTGCCTTGCCCGATGTTGGCCAGGAGCAGTTCCACGTAGACGTGGTAGTACCATACGTTGTCAGGATTCTCGACCACGAACTCGATGATGCCGGGCTGGTCGTTGGCCGTGGGAATGACGGCCCCGCGCCAGAGGGGATCGAGCTGCACATGGTCGGCCCGGTAGACGTCCCGGACGAAATGGATGGGCTCGGGCTCGAAGAGGAAGCTCACGGGGCGTCCGTCCGTTCGGTGCACGGGGTTGCGCGCCACTGTCCAGGTATAGACAGTCATGCCGAAGGGCCTGTCGATGCGGGAGGGCTCCCCGAAGCGGCGCACGAGCCCCGCCTCATCCTGGGCCAGGTGGGCCGGGGTTCCGGAGGTGACGAAGCCCAACTCCACGCGTGAATCCTCGGGGACGATGGACTGTGCGTCCCAGCGCGAGGCCGCCAGCGACCGCGTGTGACCCCACCGCAGGCTCTGGCGCAATCCCTCGCTTTCAAAGAAGAAAACGCGTCCGGGAACCATCCACGGATCCAGGACGTCGGCCACCTGGGCGTAGTTGCCGCCCGGGCCGAACCAGTTGTAGCTGTCGGGCTCGTAGAAATGCCTGCCGTAGCGTTCCAGGCAGTAGGCCCCGCCGCCAACGGACACGGCCAGGGCGAGCGCGGCGGCGGGCAGCGCCCTGCCCCGTAGCAGCCAAGCCGTCCCCACGCCCTGGAGCATCAGCAGGCAGACGTGCACCAGGAAGATGTAGCGGGCGAACAGAAACGTGGCACGCCCTGCCACGACCACGACCACCGGAACCACGGCCATCGCAAGCAGCAGCGTCGCGGCCGCCCGGTTCTCCCGCAGCCCCCGCCACAGCCCGACGAGCCCAAGCGCGACCGCAAGGCCCAGCAGGGGCGCTTCCAGGCCGGGGACGTAGCCGTCGAAATATAGGATCATGTCCTGGTAGAGGCGCGGCAGCCTGCACAGCACGTCCAGGAAGGAGACGTTGCTGCCCACCACGTCGCGCCGCGTGAAGGTGCCCAGCAGAAAGAACCAGGCCACCGGCGCGAAGGACGCGCCCAAGGACAGCGTGTGCACCAGCGCCCGGACCGCCCGGTCGCGCCCGGGGGGCAGCAGGGCGCGGCCCCACATCCAGCAGGCCTGGGCCGCCATGAAGAGTATGGCGTTGTAGTGCAGGGCCACGGCCAGGGCGTTGCACCCGGCCAGGGCCAACAGCTGCCCGCGACGGCCGCCTCGGGCGTAGTCCAGGAGCTTCCATGCGGCGCACACCAGCAGGAACAGCACCACCGCGTAGGGCCTGCCCTGGCGGGAGATGAGAATGTGCAGGGGGTTCACGGCCAGAAGGGCCGCGCACAGCACCCCCGCGCGCCAGGAGAAGAAACGTGCGCAGAACAGATGCGTCAGCGCGATGCTGGCCGTCCCGAACAGGGCCGAAGGCCCCCGGATGAGCGCTTCCGAACCGCCCAGCCAGACCAGAAGTTTGGTGAAGAGATGATACAGCGGAGGATGGATCTCCCGGGTGGCCGACCACTCCAGGATGGTGAGCGTCGGGAAGCGCGACATCAGCGGGACGATGATCTCGTCCCACCACAAGGAGGGGACGCCCAGGTGATGGAACCTGAGCCATCCCCCCACGAGGATCGCGCCCCCCAGCGCGACGAGTTCCGCCGCGCGGTCGCGGCCGTCTCTGTCCGCCGTCATCTCGGTGCTAGCCCAGCTCCGCCAGCAGTTCCTCGGGCAGCTCGAAGTTGGAGTGGGTCTTCTGGACGTCGTCGTAGTCGTCCAGGAGGTCCATGAGCTTCATGAGCTTGCGTCCTGTCTCGGCGTCCACGTCCACGGTGGTCTTGGGCAGCATGGAGATCTCGGCGGAGAGAAGCTCCATGCCCGCTTCTTCCAGGGCCTGGCGCACGGCCTCGAAGTCTTCGGGAGCGGTGTGCACCTCCCACACGTCTGCTTCGCCCAGCACGTCGCCCGCGCCGGCCTCCAGGGCGGCCTCCATCACCTGGTCCTCGGTGTACTTGGCCTTGTCCAGCTCGAGAACGCCCTTTTTGTCGAACATCCAGCCCACGCACCCGGCCTCGCCCAACTGGCCGCCGTTCTTGCTCATGATGGCGCGCACGTCGGCCACGGTGCGGTTGCGGTTGTCCGTGGCGGCCTCAATGAGGATGGCCACGCCGCCGGGGCCGTAGCCCTCGTAGGTGATCTCGTCGAAGTTGCCGCCCGCCAGTTCGCCCGTGCCCTTCTTGATGGCGGTCTCGATCTTGTCCTTGGGCAGGTTCACGGCCTTGGCCGCCGCGATGGCGGAGCGCAGGCGCGCGTTGGTGCCGGGGTCGCCCCCGCCGGCCTTGGCGGCCAGCATGAGCTCCTTGGTCACCTTGGTGAAAACCTTGCCTTTCTTCGCATCCTGCGCGCCTTTGCGCACCTGGATGTTCTTCCATTTCGAATGTCCGGCCATCTACTCCTCCGCGTGATGTGGAAGGCCTTTGAATCCAAGGCCTATGATGAACTGTTCGAAGCTCTCCGGGCGGGAGCTTTTGGGTTTGGCGGTCTTGACCTTTTCAAAGGCCCCGCGCATGGAGTCCGTGAACGCCTTGACGTCTGGCCCCATGAACACCTTGGCCACGAAGTGGCCGCCGTGTATCAGGCAAGACCCGGCCAGGGCAAGCGCCTGCTCCACCAGCTCCAGGGAGCGGGCCTGGTCGGTCACGCGCTGGCCCGTGGTGCGCGGGGCCATGTCGCTGATCACCAGGTCGACGGGCGCAAGGCGCTCCAGGTGCGCCGCGAACTCCGGCCCCGGGTCGAAGGCGTCGGCCTGGAGGAACGTGGCGTTCTCCGGGAAGGCCGTGTCGGTGGCCTGCAGGTCCACCCCGAGCACCCTGCCCGAGGGGCCCACCTTCTTGGCCGCGTAGAGCGTCCAGGAGCCCGGGGCCGCGCCCAGGTCCAGCACCTTCAGGCCCGGGCGCAGCAACTTGAAGGAGGCGTCCATCTCCTGGAGCTTGTAGACCGAGCGCGCGGGATAGTTCTCCTGCTTGGCCCGGTGGAAGTAGTGATCGTGCAGTTTTTTCATGGCCCCCCCGCCCGTACCTCTACCAAAGGCCACGCGTCCATGCCAAGCCCTCCCCCGCGCCTGCGCCTGACCGACGAGTTGGGCCAGGCCAAGACCCTCCAGCCCGGCCACGCCCTGGCGCGCCCCGCCGTCAGAAACGACTGGACCGTGCTGGGCCTGGGGCCGGACCCGGCATCCCTGGCCGCCAAGCTCCCCCCGGGGGCGCGCGTGGCCTGGCTGGAATGCCCGGCCTTCCTCCAACAGACCGGGCGCGACTGGCTGGCATCCCACGTGCCCCGGGGCTGGACGCGGCTGGAGGCCTTCGACCCCGCGACGGCCTCCGGTGTGCTGGTGCACGAGGGCTCGGCCCGGCTTTTCCCCTCCTTCTGGAGCCCGGTGCTGGCAGCCCTGGCCCTGCCCAGGCCGGACGCCCTGCCCCGTCGCTCCGGCCGAACGGCCGTGGTGCCCGGCTCGCGAGACGGCCTTATCGCGCGCGAACTCTCCCAGGCCCTGGCCCAGGAGGGCTACGAGGTGCTGGACGTGCCGGAGGGCGGCGTGGCGGCGCTGCTGGCACAGGGCAGGCCCGACGTGTTCGTCTCGGTGAATTTCCGGGGCAAGGGGGCCTACGGCCTGGAGCACGCCCTGCTGGCGCGCGCCGGGGTTCCCGTGGCGGCCTGGCTGGTGGACAACCCCTTCCACGCCCTGTCGGGGCTCAAAACCGTGCAGTGGCGTTCCCTGCACCTTTTTGTCACGGATTCCTGGTTCGTGGAGCCTCTGAAGGCCCACGGGGCATTGAGCGTGCACCACCTGCCCCTGGCAGCCAACCCGGACTTCTTCCGGGCCGCGCCCGACGCGCCGGAACTCTCCGACGCCCTGCTCTTCGTGGGGCGCAGCGCCTTCCCGGACAAGGGGCTCTTCTTTTCGGGCGTGAGCGTGCCGCCGGAGCTTCTGGAGCGCGCGCGGGAGATGTTCGCCGCCGGGGAGCGGCCGGATTTCGCATGGTGGGCGCGAGAACTGGGCGTGGAGACGCTCTGGCCGGGCCGGGCGGCACGGCGTCCCGGCCTTGGGGCCGAGGAGTGCGGGCGCGCCTGGCGGGCCACGGTGCTCGCGCACGCCGCCCGGGCCGGACGCCTCGTGGCGTACGGCGACGCGGACTGGAAAACCCTGGTGGACGCGCCCTTCGAGCTGCGCCCGCCCGTGGACTACTACGGCCCCCTGGCCGGGATGTACGCCTCGGCGCGCTGCGTGCTGGGCCCCACGAGCCCGCTATTGCCCCACGGGCTCACGCAGCGGCACTTCGACGTGTGGGCGGCCGGGGGGCTCCTGCTCTCGGACGCCACGCCCGGCCTCTCGATCTTCCCCCGGGAACTGACTGAGCCCATGCGCTTCGCGTCGCCGGGCGAAATTCCGGACCGGATCGGAGCCCTGACGCGCCGCCGGGACGAATTGACCCCGGCCTGGCGGGAGCTGATCGCCCGGGAGCACACCTACCGCCGCCGGGTTGCGGCCATGCTGGAGCGGATAATCCCTTGACCGCGCCGCGCGAAAGGCATAAAGGCGACGTTTCCACGGGGGCGTAGCTCAGCTGGGAGAGCGCAGCGTTCGCAACGCTGAGGTCGTGAGTTCGATCCTCATCGCCTCCACCAAAAACAAGGGCCGCAGTGCAAGCACTGCGGCCTTTTTTTCTTGTGACACCCTAGTGATACCCAAACCTAGACAGCACATATGGAAGAAGGTTCATCGAGCCGCCTCCGGTATTCCGCCCACAAAACGCGAGCGGCAACCAAATCCGCTGGCACTCCTCACGGTCTACCGTCCGGCCAGGAAATCCACGGACACCCCGGCGCGTTTCAGTCCGGTCAGGGCACGGCACAGAGCCTCCGTCTCGGCGTCCTCCACGGGCTCGGGCCGGACGGCGTGAAGCACATCCTGGATCGCCAAGGCCAGGGCGTGGGGGTCCTCTTCCTCCAAGGCGGCCCGCAAGTAGTGCGCCGCCTGTTCCGGGTCGTGCAGCAGCTTTTTCAGAGTGTCGTCATAGTCACGAACAGGGCCCATGCGTTTCTCTCTTGTAGGCTTACGCCGCTGCCGCCACCGGGACGCCGATTTCATACAGGGTGTCCGTGGCGATGTCCGCCCCGTTGGGCCAGCATACCGTCCAGGTCTCGGAGTCAACATAGGCCTGGGCGAAAAAGGCCACGTCCTTCAGGGGCTCAAACACCGGCCCCCAGAGTTCCTTTTCCAGGTCCACGTCACGAACCGCGCCGTCACTGAAGAGCACACGAAGCCGGAAACCGCCAAGATGCAGCACGCCGCGCGCCTGAATGAGATGATCCACCATGGCTTTTCTCCTATTCCAACGGCTCGATGGCCAAAAGGGATTCATGCATGGATGCCCGTCGCCAGTTGTCCGTAAGCTCCGTCCGATGCAGTGCGGCCCATTCCAGGACAAATCTTTCCGCATGCAACGGAAGTTGTCCAGCAAGGACAGCGGCTGAGTCAATAGCTATCGAGGCGACGTGCTTGCCGTAGTACGCATGAAAATGAGGCGTGTGGTGCCCGCTCTCGTTGTAATTCATGCGGATAATGACTCCATAGAACCGGCAAATGACGGGCATTGGTTACTCCCCTCCCCCGGTCTTGACCACCTTCTTGCCCCTGGCAGGCTTCGCGTCAAGCCCTGCGTGGCTGGCCAGCAATCCCGCAGCCTTGTCGCTGGCTCGCGTCTTGGCGTCAGGGAGAAATGCCCGTAGCGCCGGGTCATGGCCGTTGATTTGTGTGTAAGAAGTTCACCGATCATGTCCAGTGTGAATTCTCCGGAGTTGGCCAGGGTCACAGCGAAATGATGGCGCAGGCCGTGAAGAATGCGGAAGGATTTGGGAAGCCGCGCGGTCGCCTTGATTCGGTCCACGGCGCTGGAGTCGATGCTTAGTACGCCGCCTCTGCCGGGGAACACATAAGGGCTGTCGGAAAAGGCCGCCGCCGCCCAGGCCAGTTGTTCCTCCAGGATTGCCCGGGCGATTCCTATCCTGCCCCCGGTTTAATGGGCGGTTGCGCCAGCTGAACGGCCAGCGCGCGCAGGGAGCAACCAAACCGACTTTGGGGACGTAGGCTGTTCCTCGTCTTGGAGCGCAGGAAGGCTGCATGCCGTCTCAGGGTGTCATCCCGAAAAGTGCGTTTCGGCATGCCTGAGAAAAGCAGCGATCATGACGTCAGCGGGAGCTTTTGGCCTGCGGAAATTGCTCAGCAAGCCATTGACGATATTGATCGCAGGCAACGGGATCGCCATGGTGGATTTGGCCTCACAGCCGTCGAACGAGGCTGCTGCGCTCGCCAGGTCGTATTTTACGGTTACTTTCCGGACGAGATGGTCCGCCTTGAAGCTTCCTTCGCAAGAGACAGGCGGGGAGCTCACAAGATACTGCCTGCAGAGAAAGGGACGGTAGGGATAGATGCTGCAGGAATCCGACACAAGAAATGGACACGGAATCTGCATCTCCCAGTATCTTCGCTGAGCATTGATGATCCGCCCCCTGTCCGCGAATGCGTTCGCATGACTGTCGATCATCTCCGACAGCAGGCCCGTGCGTTCCAGGATGGAGACGATTTTGCCGAGTCGCCTGAGCAGGCTCTGCTTCTCGTCCCCTTCAAGCATGTTGTTGATGATGTGTGCGAGAAGAATTGCTTCGTGGTCGGAAACGGCGACCAGATGTCTACAGCAGAGCGTGCACCCTCTCGCGCAGGAAACATGCTGCCCCCTGGCGGCCTGGTCTTTGACCGACATGGAGACCAGCTCGTCCGATATCGAATAGATATCCGGCAGCACATCGACAAACGTCACCAATCCGTCCGGCGGATCAATGCGCGCCTCAAAGCTGACGCCGGATGCGAAGGAGAAGCGTCGCTTGGTGGCAAGGCGGGACCCTGCCTGGCCTGATTCGGTCATGAATGCTCCGTGGCGATGGATTGGCCGGTCATGACAGCAGACGGCGCGTTGATTGGATTACCTGCCTGCCTCGTTGCACGTCATGCTCCGACCGCAAGGGGTCAGCCATCATTTGCTCGCGGGGGGTCCGCTCCAGCCACCACGCCCTTGACGCCCGCCCCGGTCCGGCGCATCCTGGCGTCATGCACTCCCTGTACCGCAACAGAAAAAACGGCAAGCTCTACCGCGTGCTCCATCTGGCCGTGGACTGCACCAACGCCCGCGACGGACGCCCCGTGGTGGTCTACTGCCCCCAGGACCGGCCGGACTTCGTCTGCACCCGCGACCGCGACGAGTTCGAGGCCAAGTTCGACCCCGGGCCGGACACGACCGGGCACGGCGCGGCCTGACGCCCTCCCCCCTGCGCGCGCGTCGCTCCGGCCGTTGCGGGACGTCCGCAAAGCTCTTCGCCCGGGGACGACCGTCTGGCTACACGGATTGGCTCCTGCCTGGCAAGACATCCGGAATTTCGACGGCAAACGCCCCCCTGCCGCGCGACGGTTTACCGCGCCGGGCCTTTGGAGTAGACCCGCCCCCGGACGCCCGTCCCGCCAAGGAGTTTCCCCCATGGGTAACGCAAAGGATTCCCGCCCCGTCTATTCCACCGAACAGGGCCGCCTCTGCCCGGAGTGCCGCCGCCCCGTCGAGTCCTGCGCCTGCTCCGCCGCGCGTCCGGCCAAGGCTCCGGCAGGCCCCGGAGTGCGCATCCAGCGCCAGACCAAGGGCCGCAAGGGCAAGGGCGTGTGCTTGGTCACAGGGCTGCCGCTGGATCAGGCCGGGCTGGAATCCCTGGCCAAGAAGCTCAAGCAGCGCCTGGGCACGGGCGGCTCGGTCAAGGACGGCGTGATCGAGATCCAGGGCGACCACCGCGAGGCCCTGCTCCAGGAGCTCAAGGCCCTGGGGCACACCGCCAAGCTCTCGGGAGGCTGACCGGTCACACGGGACAACAACAACGAGCGCCGGACTGGACTCGCATCCGGCCTTGCCGTATTGCTTGAAAACGTTTCCGGCTTCGCCGGGTTCCAAGCAGTATCACCATCCGGCGTCTGGAGTGGTCCGTGGCATCTCCTCTCTCTGACATCCCCTGCGAATTCGAAGAGCTGGCGCAGAAAGCGCCTGTCTCCATCATGTACGCGGACCGCGAAGGCATCGTCTGCTTCGTCAACGACTGGCACCTCCAGCACTTCGCGCGCGGCCAGCACGACCGGACCTTCTTCCTGGGCCGGCATCTGCTCTCCCTGCCGGGCATCGCCAGCAGCGGGGCCGTCGAGGTGCTGCGTCCGGCCCTGGAGGGCAAGGACGTTTTCATCGAAAAGCTCTTCACGGCCGAGTTCAGCGGCGGCCAGTCCGGCTACCAGACCATCCGGGCCTCCGGCATCAAGAGCGGCAGACTGGCCGGCGGCGTGGTGGTCATCCGCGAGGACGTGACCCGCTGGGTGGAACTGGAGCAGAGCCGCCGCGACGATCAGCAGCGCACCCTGGCCCTGCTCAACGCCACGCAGGACTCCGTGGTGCTCCTGGATCCAGACGGCCGCTTCGTGCTCATGAACGAAGAGGCCGCGCGGCGGCGCGGCAAAAGCGTCCAGGAGCTGACCGGCAAGTCCCTCTACCGGCACATGGACCCCGACGCCGCACGCTTCCGGCGCGCCATGGCCGAAAAGGCCCTGGCCTCGCGCACCCCGGTGGAATACGAGGAGAACAGCCAGAGACGCACCTACTGGGTGAGCATCTACCCCGTACTGGACCAGGAAGGACGCGTGACCCACCTGGCCTCGTTCTCCAAGGACATCACCGACCGCAAGCACATGGAGCAGGCCCTGCTCCAGGCCAGGCAGCGGGCCGAGGCCTCCTTCGAGGCCAAGACCCAGTTCCTGGCCAACATGAGCCACGAACTGCGCACTCCCCTCAACGGCATCCTCGGCGCGGTCCAGCTCTCCCAGGACGACGCTCTCGACGAGGAGCAGCGCGAACTCTGGGGCATCGTGCGCGAATCGGGCGAACGCCTGCTCAGGTCCGTGAACTCGCTCCTGGACCTGGCCGACATCAGCTCCCACGCGCTCCAGCCGGTCATGCGGCCCTTCGACCTGCGCCGGGCTGCGGCTTCCGTGGCGCGCAGCTTCGAGGTGCAGGCACGCCTCAAGAACCTGGACCTGCTGGTTGAATTCGAGGAGAGCATTCCCGGCATGGTCACCGGAGACGAGTTCCGCTTGCGCAAAATCCTGGCCAACCTCCTGGCCAACGCCCTTGCCTGCACCGAACGCGGCAGCGTGCTCTTGAGCGTGAGCCTCGTGGACGAGGAACACCTGCGCAAGCCGGGGGCCATCACCTGCGCTGGCGGCCTGAGCCTGCTCTTCATGGTGGAGGACACGGGCGTGGGCATCACCCCCGACAAGCTCCCGCACATCTTCGAGAGCTTCACCCTGGCCGAGGACACCCGCACGAAAACCCGCAGCGGCGCGGGCATGGGGCTGGCCATCGCGCGCAGCCTGGTGGAACTGCTGGGGGGACGCATCTGGGTCACCAGCGCGCCGGGACAGGGCAGCCGTTTCCACTTCACCGCATCCTTCTGGACCCAGTCCGAACACGCCGAGACATCCCCGGCCCCCCGCGCGCCCGCGCCGGGCTGCTCGGGCGCCCGCGTGCTCCTGGCCGAGGACGAGCAGGTCACCCGCGTGATGGCCGGGCTCATGCTGGCCCGCATGGGCTACCACGTGGTGGAGGCCTCCGACGGACAAGAGGCCCTCAAGGCCCTGCGCGACCACGCCTGCGACGTGGTGCTCATGGACATCCAGATGCCCGTCATGGACGGCATCACCGCCACGCGCATGGTCCGCAACGGCGAACTGCCCGGCGTGGACCGCCACATCCCCATCATCGCCTTCACGTCCTACGCCAGCGACCGCGACCGCATCCGCCTGCTGCGCGAAGGCATGGACGCCCTGCTCCCCAAACCCTTCGAGGCCGAAGACCTGGCCCTGGCCATCGAGAAGGCCCTCTCGGCCAGGACGCACTGAAACCAGGCAGCCACCGCGCGCCAAAAGCCCGGGCTCGCCCGGAAAGGCCCAAGCCATGAACCCAGCCGATCCCAGCCAGCAGGTGCAGATACAGACCCCGGCCGACCTGGAATACCACTACCGCGACTTCTTCACCGTCTTCGCCGGACCCGACGACGTGGTGCTGGAATTCGGCAACGTGAACCGCTCCACCCAGGGCCAGGTGCGCGTGAGCAACCGCATCGTGCTCACCCCGGCCAACGCCCTGCGCCTGCGCGAAATTCTCGACCGCACCATCCTGGAGATGCAACGCCGCCTGCAACAGGCGGGCGCGGGCCAATAACCCGCGCCCCCGGGGGGGGGCCGGCCGAAAACCCTGGACAGGGCGCGGGAGCCGTCCGGCGACAGACTGGCGCGTGGAATCAGGCCGCGCCCCGGCCGCGCGCGCGCCCCAGCCGCGAAAGCGCCCACCGGGCCACCAGGGGGAACACCCCCAGCAGGCACAAGGCGGCGAGCATCCCGGGCGACACCACGTCGCCCAGGGTGTTCACGCGCCCAAGCTCCACCCCGGCGAACACGTACACCGCCGTGCCCGGAAGCATCCCCAGCTGCGACACCCACCAGAACGTGCGCAGCGGCATGGCCGTGAGCCCCATGGCCAGGTTGATCAGGAAGAACGGGACCACCGGCACGAGGCGCAGCGAAAAGAGGTACCAGACCCCCGCCCCGGTCCCGGCCATGCCCCGGTCCACCCGGTCCAGGGCCTGGGGAAAGCGCGCGGCCACCCACTCGCGCAGCACGTAGCGGGCCAGCAGGCAGGCCAGCGAGGCCCCGGCCGTTGATGCCAGCGACACCACCGCCAGCCCCGCCCAGAAACCGAACACCGCGCTCCCCGCCAGGGTGAGCACCGCCGCTCCCGGCAGGGCCAGCCCGGCCACCGCCACGTAGAGCAGAAAGTACCCCCCGAGCATCAGGACCGGACGCGCGGCGTAGAGGTCCGCCAAGCCCTGGCGCGAGGCCTTCAGGGCCTCCAGGTTCAGGTGCTTGGGCCCGTCCAGCCAGAAGAACGCTCCGATGCCCGCCGCCACCGCCAGCAACACCGCCGTCCGCTTCGCCGTCCTGCCCGCCATGCTTGTTTCTCCTTTCCGCTCCGGCCCGCCCGGGCCTTGCCAGCCGCCGCGGGCCTCCCTATACGATGCCGATGCGCTTCGAACCAGCCCAGATCGGCGTGGCCCTGATCAACGCCGAACCGGCCCAGGCCGCTAGGGACCGCCAGAGCCTGGCCCGCCTGGGTTTCGCCTCGGTCCACGCCTTCCCGGACTACCAGGAGGCCAGGCGCTATCTGCCCGAGCCCTCGATCCATCTGGTGCTGGTGGCCGACCAGACGGGAGGCCTCACCGGGTTCGAGTGCGCGAGAATGCTCAAACGGGACCCGGAACTCAAGGACAAAGCCGTGGTGATGGTCTCCTCCGACGGGCGGCGCGAACGCGTGATGCGCGCCATCGCGGCGGGTTGCGGGGGCTACGTGCTCAGGCCCTACCAGTTGGAGACCTTCGCCAGGCACCTCAAGGCCGCCTGGGAGAGCTCCCGGCCGGACGAGGAGAGCCAGGCCCTGCTGGACGAGGGCAAGCGCCTGGCCTTCACCGGGCACTTCGGGGAGGCCGTGCGCGTGCTCTCCCAGGTGGCAACCGGCGAGAACGAAGCCGTGGAATGGTTCAACAAGGGCCTGGAGCACCTGCGGATCCAGGAATTCGGCCAGGCCATCGTCTGCTTCAACAAGGCCCTGGCCGCCAACACGCTTTTCGCGGAGGCTTACAGGGGCCTGGCCTACGCCCACAAGGGCCAGGGGGACCTGGAGAAGCACCTGGACTGCCTGAAACGTTCGGCCGACATCCTGGCCATGCAGGACAAGCTCCAGGAACTGAAGGAACTTTTCGTGGAGATTCTCACCCACGATCCCAAGGCCGTGAACCCCTACAACACCCTGGGCGTGCGCCTTCGCCGCTCGGGAGACCTCTCCGGGGCCCTGCACGCCTACACCCGTGCCCTGGACCTGACCCCCGACGACGAGAACCTCCACTACAACATCGCCAAGGCCTACCAGCACGCCTCCCGCCTGGACAGCGCGGCCTCGCACCTGCGCCGCGCCCTGGAGATACGCCCGGACTTCCATGAGGCGGGCGCGTTGCTGGCCACCCTGCCCCATGAGGGAAAGACCCAGGCCTGACAGGCCGCCCCCGCGCAGGGCCTGACGTTCCCCGCTTCCGGTAGGCGGTCCGCCCCGGCCGCGGGCCGTTTCCCGCCGGATCGGCGGAATCCCGACCCGGACGCGCCCGGCTCTCCTCCCGCCGGACGCTCAGACGTCCTCCAGGGCGAAGGCGTCGCCGCCGCCCCGTCTGGCCAGGCGTCCCGTCGCCAGGCGCAGGCGCTGGCTCACCTCGGCGGCCAGGGCAGCCAGAAGCCGCGTCCCCACGCGGGGATGCGCCTCGAGGAGGCGTTCCAGCGCCCGCCGGTTCAAGGCCAGGAGCGCCGCCGGGGTCTGCGCGTAGACCGATGCCGAACGCGGCCCCCCGTCCAGCAGCGACATTTCCCCCACCACGGCCCGGGCGTGGATCTCGCCCACGCGCGCGTCCTGGCCCTCGGAGTCCCGTTTCACCACCGTGAGCACCCCGCTCAGGAGCACCGCCAGCTCCTCGCCGGGCTCGCCCTCCTGGTAGAGGAAACTTCCGGCAGACACTTCACGATATGTCATGCTTTGCCCGAGAACCAGCAGGGACCGCCAGTCCATGCCCCGGGCCAGCCGGGTCTGCTCCAGGAGCGCCGCCCGGGCCGTGCGGTCGGGCACGGTGCGCTCCGGCGCGGCGCGCCCGGAGGCCTTTCGCCCGGGCTGGTACGGCCGCCGCTCGACGGCGGCAGGCGCGACGCCCTCCGGCCCGACACGTCCTGATTCTGCATGCCCTCTCCGGGCGTTTGGCGTCGTGGTGTCCATGGTCGCCTCCCGCGCGCCTCGCGGTCGCGCGCTTCCTGAAGATCCTTGGGGGGAGCCCTTCCGGGGGCCCTGCCCGGCGAGGGATGTGCCCCGCCTGCCCCCCCACGAGGGCCATGCTGCAAAGCCCGGGCCGTTTCTCCTGACGCGCCGAACAGTTGCCACGACCCCGCCGCGAGGTTATGCCCTCCCTCCCGGCCAGCGTGCCGAAGCCACACCTTCAGAAAGGCGCACCCGTGACCCAACCGCTCCAGAATTCCGGAAAAGGCGATCTTCACAAACTGAAGGCCGACGTGCTGCTCCTCGTCACGGCGCTCATCTGGGGCATGGCCTTCGTGGCCCAGCGCGTGGGCATGGAGCACGTGGGGCCGTTCACCTTCAACGGCGTGCGCTTCGCCATCGGCGCGGCCGCCCTGCTGCCCCTGGCCCTGCGCTCCGGCCGGTCCATGCGCCCCGCGCCGGGCATGCAGGCCCCGGCATGGCTGGGCTGCCTCTGCGCGGGCGCGGTGCTCACCCTGGGGGCCAGCCTCCAGCAGATCGGGCTCGTTTACACCACGGCTGGCAAGGCCGGGTTCATCACCTGCCTCTACGTGATCCTGGTGCCCATCTTCGCGGCCTTCCTGGGCGGGCGCACGCCGCTGGGCACGTGGCTGGGCGCGCTCCTGGCGGTGTGGGGCATGTACCTGCTCTCCATCGGGGAGGATTTCTCCGTGAACCGGGGAGACCTCCTGGAACTCGTCGGCGCGGCCTTCTGGGCCGGACACGTTCTGGTGGCCGCGTGGTTCGCCCCGCGCATGAATCCCATCCACCTGGCGGTGGGGCAGTATGTGGTCTGCTCGGCCTTGAGCCTCTGCGTGGCGCTGTTCCTCGGCGAATCCTTCGCCCCGGCCGGGCTGTGGGACGCCGCCGTGCCCATCCTTTACAGCGGCCTGCTCTCGGTGGGCGTGGCCTACACGCTCCAACTGGTGGCCCAGCGCGACGCAGACCCCTCCCACGCGGCCATCATCCTGAGCCTGGAGTCGGTGTTCGCCGCTCTTGCCGGGTGGGCGCTCATCGGCGAGGTGCTCTCGCCGCGCGGCATGCTCGGGTGCGGGCTCATGCTGGGGGGGATGCTCCTCTCCGAGACGTGGCCCTACCTGAACCGGCGCGGGAGGGGCCAGACGGCCTGACCCATCCCGGGAACGTCGAAGAGCCCCGGCGCGCACATGCGCGCCGGGGCTCTTCGTTGCTGTCCGGAAAGGGCCTTGCCTCAGGGAGCGGCGGGGGCGGCCGGGGCCTGCTCGCCCGCCTGGGGAGCGTACCACGCGCCCGCCAGGGCCTGGCGCACCTGGCGCTCGCGCAGCTGGGCGTAGGCGTCGCGCACGGCGGTGTAGGGCTCCACGGCGGAGCGCTTGATTTCCATGTAGAGGTCGATCATCTCGGGCAGGCGGTTCACCCGGCCCGCTCCGTAGAGTCCGGCCGTGAGCAGGTAGGGCACGTCCACGTAGGTGGTGGGCTGAAGCGTGGCGTCCACGGCCATGCCGAAGCCGTCGCGCAGGGAGGAGGGTCCCAGGATGGGCAGCACCAGATAGAAGCCGTGGTCCGCGCCCCAGACGCCCAGGGTCTGGCCGAAGTCCAGCGACTGGGGTTGGAGCTTTTTGTCGGAGGCCGCCAGGTCCAGGAAGCCGCCCAGGCCGAAGGACGAGTTGACGATGAAGCGTCCCAGCTCCCGCGAGGCCTTGTCCGGACGAAGCTGGAACACGGCGTTGAGGAACCTGACCGGGAAGAGGGCGTTGGAGTAGATGTTCTCGATGCGGTCGCGCGCATACTGGGGCAGCACGGCCTTGTAGCCCTTGCTGAAGGGCTGCCCCAGGTAGGTGAAGAACACGTCGTTGAAGCCGAACCAGAAGCGGTTCCAGGGCTCCGCGGGGTCCGCGATCTGGGCCGACGGGGCGTCCTCGGGGTCGAGCGGGGCCGCGGCCTGCTTGCGGGCGCAGCCCTGGGCGGCAAGCGCCAGGGCAAGCACGAGCATCATGGCCTGGAACAACCTGCGAGTGCGATCTGCTTTCAAAGCTCACCTATCCTGTTCGCGCATGGCCGCGCCGGACGGCGTCCGGCGGTAGAACCGCCCCAGATGCGCCACCTGAACTAGCTGGCGTTCCCCATGGTTTCCACCCGGGCGATGAGCTGGGCGGGGGTTTCCTTGGCGAGAATCTGGCTGAACTGGTTGCGGTAGTTCTGCACCAGGCTCACGCCCTCGATGACGACGTCGTAGACCTTCCAGTCCGCCTTGTGGATGAGGCGGTAGACGATGGGCACTTCCTTGGTGGACGTGACGATCTTGGTGGAGACCTCCACACGTCCGTCAGCCAGTGGGGCCTCGCCCAGGAAGAGCACCTTCTCGTCGGTATAGGCCTCGATGCGGCGCAGATAGGTGCGCTCCAGAAGTTTGAGAAAGGCTTTGGTGAAGCGCTCGCGCTCCTCGGGCTTGAAGGCGTCCCAGTTGGTGGCCAGGGTGCGCCGGGCCAGCTCTTCCGGGTCGAACACGCTGCTCACGGCCTTGTAGAGAGCCTCGGCGCGGCCGGGAGAGCCCGGCTTGGAGGCCGAAAGCACGCGGAGCACCTCGTCCACGCTGGTTTTCAGGGTGTCCTGCGCCTGTCCGGCCAGGGCCATCCCCGAAAGCGCCAAAGTCCACGCCAGCGCGAACGCCGCGATTCTGGATGCCATCACTTCTTTTCCTCCTTCACGCCGCCGAAGACGTATTTGCCCATCAGCTCCTGGATGTCCACGGAGGATTCGGTCTCCGTCAGCAGCGCGCCCGGTTTGACCGGGTCACCCCCTCCGGGGGTGATCTTCAAAAACTTGTCGCCTATGAGCCCCGACGAACGCACCGAGACGATGGCGTCGTCGGTGAGCGTCACGCCCTTGTCGATGCGCATGGTCACCACGGCGCGCTTCTCCGGAGAGAGCCCGATGGACTCCACGCGGCCCACGCGCACGCCCGCCATCTCGACGGCGGAGCCTGCCTTGAGGCCCGTCACGTCGAGAAAGCGCGCCTGCACGGGGTAGCCTTCGCCGCCCACGGCTTCCATCTTGCCCAGCCGGACCGCCAGCCACGCCGTGCACAAAAGCCCGGCCAGCACGAAGAGTCCGACTGCAAATTCCACGCCCCGATTCCGCATGTTCCCCACCCACTATGCCTCATCGCCGGGCAAATCAACCCGGGCTCACATCAGGAAGCTGGTCAGGACGTAATCCCCGGCCAGGATGGCCACGCACGACGCCACGACGGCGGACGTGGTGGCCAGCCCCACCCCGCGCGCCCCGAAGCCACCGGGCCTGCGGTGGGCGTAGAAGCCCTGCCAGCAGGAGACCGAGGCCACCAGGAGCGCGAACACCAGCGCTTTCACGAAACCGCCCGTCACATCCTCCAGCACCACGCTGTCGTGGATGCGGCCCCAGTAGACGCCGGGGCCCACGCCCAGGAGCGTCACGCCCGTCAGGTGGCCGCCGATCATGGCGATCACGTCGAACATGGCCGTGAGCAGCGGGAAGCTGACCAGCGCGGCCGCGAAGCGCGGCCCGGCCAGGTAGCGCACGGGGTCCACGTCCATGGCGTCCAGGGCGTCGATCTGCTCCGAGATGCGCATGATGCCGAGCTCCGCCGCCATGGAGGAGCCCGCGCGGCCCGCCACCATGATGGCCGTGAGCACCGGCCCCAGTTCGCGGATCACCGAAAGCGACACCGCCGCGCCCAGAAGCCCCTCGGCCCCGAACTTCACCAGGGTGTAGTAGCCCTGGAGCCCCAGCACCATGCCCGTGAACAGACCGATGAGCGCGATGACCAGCACGGACTTCACCCCGACGAAGTAGACCTGGCGCACCACCTTGGACCATTGCCACGGCAGGCTGACCATGTGCCACAGCCCCCGCGCCGTGAACACGGCGTAGGAACCCAGCGACGCCACGGCGTCCAGGCTTGCCGCGCCCAGGCGCGTGACGGGATTGGCTGGGGGAGCCTCTGGGTCCGTGACCATGGCGGTCTTTTAATCCTTTTCCCGGAATTGTGAAGCGGTCAGCCTGTAAAGCAGCGATTTCAGGTAGTCGGTCTCGGGCATGGCCGGGTGCACCGGGTGGTCCGGCCCCTGGCCGCCCCGGCGCACCAGCTGCGCCTTGCGCCGCCCGGAGACGGCCTGCCCCGTCACGCGGGTGAACTGCCAGGCCTCCATGTGCTGCGAGCACGAGGCCGTGAGCAGGAAGCCGCCGGGCGCCACCAGGCGCGAGGCCAGCTTGTTGAGCTTGTGGTAGCCGCCGATGGCCCCCTCCAGGTCCTTCTTGCGCTTGACCAGGGCGGGCGGGTCCAGGCTGACCACGTCGAAGCGGCGGCCCTCCTGGATCAGGGACTCCATGACCTCGGCGGCGTCGCCCTTGAGGGCGCTCACGCGGGGCTCCACGCCGTTGACGCGGGCGTTCTCCAGCACGCGGTCCACGGCGGCCTGGGAGGAGTCCACGCAGACGGCCTCGGAGGCCCCGGCCAGGGCCGCGCCAACGCCCAGCGCGCCCACGTAGCTGAACACGTCCAGCACGCTCGCTTCGCGGCACAGGGGCAGGAGGCCCAGGCGGTTGGGGCGCTGGTCGTAGAACCAGCCGGTCTTCTGCCCGGCCTCCAGGCTGGCGCGGTAGACGCCTTCGCCCTCGGGCACCTCCACGGTGTCGGGCGCGACGCCCAGGACGGTCTCGTTGACGCGGGGCAGGCCCTCGACGGAGCGCGCGGACACGTCTCCCTTGAGGAGCACGGCGTCGGGGCGCACCAACTCGTCGAGCACGTCCAGCACCTCCTGGCGCAGACGCTCCATGCCCGCCGTGAGCAGCTGCACGCAGAGGGTCGCGCCGTAGCGGTCCACCACCAGGCCGGGCAGATGGTCGCCCTCGCCGTGGCAGAGGCGGTAATAGGGCTGGTCGAAGAAGCGCTCGCGCAGGGCCAGGGCTTCGGTGAGCCGCGCGCGTAGCCAGTCGCGCCCGAGCACGGCCTTGGGGTCGCGGTCGCAGAGGCGCGCCAGGATGAGCGAGGCGGGGTTGACGTAGGCCACGCCCATGGGCTTGCCGCGCGCGCTCATCACCAGGGCGTGGTCGCCGGGCTGGAAGGAGTTCAGGGGGCTTAGGGCCGTGTCCGCCTCGTTGGAGAACACCCAAAGGTGTCCCGAAAGGAGGCGGCGTTCCTCGTGTTTCTTGAGATGCAGGATAGGTAGGTCCATAAGAGGGGGTCCTGTAGGCCTTCCGGGCCGGGTTTGCAACAAGCGCTTGAGCCCTGCGCGCCGCCGGGCTATGGGAGGGTCATGAAAACAGTCGCTTTCGTCCTCTTCGCGGTGGTCACGGCGGCCGCCGCCGCGCTCTCCACCCTGGTGGCCACGCGCTATTTCGCCCTGGAAAAGGAGCTGGTGGAGCTACGCTATCAGATGGAGGAGGTCCAGCACCAGCGCCAACGTCTGGAAGCGGAAAAAACCGCCCTGCGGCTCGACCGCGAGCGCGTGCAGGCCGGGCTGGACGCCCTGCTGGCCTCCGAACGCGCCCAGCTGGAGGCCTGCCGGGGCGAAAGCCAGGCACTGCTCCAGGAGCTTTCCGCCAACATGAATACCTTACAGAAACGCCTCACGGAACTCCAGGAGAGACAGGCCGCGCAGGCCACCGCGCCCCCTGCCCCTTCGGACCAGCAACCACCCAGAGACGCCGCCCCCCAGCCCGCCGCGCCCCCCGCGGCCGATCCCGAACCCGCCCGCCCCGGCGGCCCCACCGACGTGCCCCGGGGGGCCATCCCCACCCCGGAGCAGGAGGCCCGCCGCCTGGACCGCGTGCAATAATCCATAAGGAGCGCCCATGCCTCTCGTCCTCGTCAGCGTCATCGGCCCCCGCGAGCACCAGGAAAAGCGGGACCTCATGGAAGCCGTGCATCTGGCCCTTGTGGAGGCCTTCGGCATCCCCGCGCACGACCACAACATCCGCATCCAGCACTTCGCCCCCGACGAGTGGCTTGTGCCGCCCGGCAAGGGCGAGCGCTACACGCTGGTGGAGGTCAAGGCCTTCGAGGGACGCAGCCCCGAGGCCAAAGGCAGGCTCTACGCCGCCGTGGTGGAACGCCTGGGCAAGTTGGGCGTGCCCGCCGGGGACGTGTTCGTGCACGTGGCCGAGGAGCCCCGCCACAACTGGGGCATCCGGGGCGGCCAGCGCGCCGACCAGGTGGACCTGGGCTACGAGGTGAAGGTCTAGACGGCTCGCCGCTACGGTCGCCTCCCGCCGCCTGATCAAATCCCTCCGACAGGGGCAGGGACAAGCCACGCGCGGAGCCGCCGGCCCATGCGCGAGGCCTTGGACTTGCCCCTTGCAACGCGGCCTGCGGGGAGTCGCCGCGCATGGCCCCGCCCCGAGGCCGACGCCCCCCCCGGGGCGCTCCTCCGGCCCTTGTCATCTGCTCTTGACACCAGTTAACCATCTGGTTAAACAGTCCGGTAAGCGATACGGTTAAACGCCAAGGAACCTCCATGACCCAGCAGGAAGCCCCCCAGGCCCCCGAGGCCGCCATCCTGGACGCCGCCGCCACCGTCTTCGCGGCCCATGGCTTCGCCGGAGCCAGGGTGGAGGCCATCGCCAGGGCCGCCGGGCTCAACAAGGCCATGCTCTACTACCGCGTGGGCGACAAGGCCCGGCTCTACGAACTGACGCTCCAGGCCCAGTTCGAGGCCCTGGCCCGCTCCATCGAGCAGGGCACGGCCCGTCCCGGCTCACACGCCCAACGCCTGGAGGCCGTGCTCGACGCCGTGACGGAAGCCTTCCAGCGCGACCCGCGCCTGCCGCGCATCATGGCCTGGGAGCTGGCCTCGGGCGGGAGCAACCTGCCCGCGTGCGTCACGCCGCTCCTGGGGCGCATCATGGGGGCCGTGGCCGGAGTGGCCGGACGCGCCGGGCTGGACCCGGTGCTCGCCTACTTCTCGCTGGCGGGGCCTCTGGTGCTCGTGGGGCTCACCCAGCCCCTGCGCGCGCGCCTGGCCCGCAGCGGCCAGGGTTTCCCCCCCTCCGCCGGGAGCGCGGGCGTGGCCGACATGGCCAGCTACCTGAAAACACTTTACCGCAAAGCCCTAGGGGAGGACGCATGAACCGCCGCTCGACGTTCCCCTGCCTCCAGACCGCGCCGATCGAGCGCTCCGTCGCCGACAGCCCCTCCCGGCGGGGCGCGCCGCGAGCCGTCGCGCCGTTCCTGGCCCTGCTGGCCGCCCTGGCCTGCGCCGCCTGCTCCCGCTCCGACGCCATGCCCTACCAGGGCTACGTGGAGGGCGAGTTCGTCTACGTGGCCACCCAGTTGGCCGGACGCCTGGACGATCTCCCCGTGGCCCGGGGCGACCGTGTGCGGCCGGGCCAGCGCCTCTTCACCCTGGAGCACGCCCTGGAGCAGCAGGGCGTGGACAAGGCCCAGGCCAACCTCCGGCGCGCCCAGGACACCGTGAACGACCTCAAGAAGGGCCTGCGCCCCGAGGAGATCGACCAGATCCTGGCGCGCATCGCCCAGTCCGAGGCCGAGCTGGCCCTGGCCAAGCTGGAGATGGACCGCAGGGGCGCGCTGCTCTCCTCGGGCTCCGTGGCCAAGGAGGACTACGACCGCGCCCGCACGGCCTTCCTCAACGCCCAGGGACGCCTCTCAGACGTGAAAGCCCAATTGGCCACGGGAAAGCTCGGCTCGCGCGTGGACCAGATACTGGCCGCCCAGGCCCAGGTCCGCGCCGCCCAGGCCGAACTGGACCAGGCCGCTTGGATGCTCGACCAGAAGCTCGTGCCCGCCACCCTGGAGGCCCTGGTCTTCGACCTGCTCCACTACAAGGGCGAGTGGGTGGCCGCTGGCAGCCCGGTGGTGAAGCTCCTGCCGCCCGGCAACGTGAAGGTGCGCTTCTTCCTGCCCGAGGCCGAGCTGGGCAGGGTGAACCTGGGCGACGCGGTGCGCGTGGCCTGCGACGGCTGCCCCGCCGTGCTGGAGGGCCGCGTGAGCTTCGTGTTCCCCCAGGTGGAGTACACCCCCCCGGTGATCTTCAGCCAGAGCTTCCGCGAGAAGCTGGTGTTCATGGTGGAGGCGCGCTTCGACCCCGAGACATCCAAGGGCCTCAAGCCCGGCCAGCCGGTGAGCGTGGCCCTGGGAGCGGCGAAGTGAGCGCCCGCGCCGCCGGGCCTACGTCCGCCGCGACGGGGCGGACCGCTGTCGCACAGACCGCCCAGGCCTCCGCCGCCTCGGCGGCGGGGCTCCAGGCTGCTCGGCCCGGGTCCGCCCCGGCCATCGACGTGCGGGGCGTCACCAAGGCCTTTTCGGGCAAGGTGGTGGTGAACAACCTCTCGCTGCGCGTGGAAAAGGGCGAGATCTTCGGGTTCCTCGGTCCCAACGGCTCGGGCAAGACCACCTTCATCCGCATGCTCTGCGGCCTGCTCAGGCCCGACGCGGGCGCGGGAACGTGCCTGGGCCTGGACCTGACGCGCGACGCCGAGCGCATCAAGACCCGCGTGGGCTACATGGCCCAGCGCTTCAGCCTCTACGGCGACCTCTCGGTGCGCGAGAATCTGGATTTCATGGCCAGGGTCTACGGCGTGCCGGAGCGCCGCGAGGCCGTGGAGCGCATGATCGATCGCATGGGCCTGGGCCGTTTCGCCGGGCAGCTGGCCCAGAACCTCTCGGGAGGCTGGAAGCAGCGCCTGGCCCTGGCCGCGAGCCTGATCCACGGCCCGGAGCTCCTGCTGCTGGACGAGCCCACCGCAGGCGTGGACCCAAAGGCCCGGCGGGACTTCTGGGACGAAGTGCACGAACTGGCCGGACAGGGCCTCACGGCGCTCATCTCCACCCACTACATGGACGAGGCCGAGCGCTGCCACCGCCTGGCCTACATCGCCTATGGCGACCTGCTCGTGCAGGGCACGGTGGAGGAGGTGGTGGCCGGACGCGGCCTGGCCACCTGGGAGGCCACCGGGGGCGACCTCTACGCCCTGGCCCGGGACGTGCGCCCCCTGCCGGGCGTGGAGCAGGTGGCCCACTTCGGCAACACCCTGCACGTCAGCGGCCCGGATCCGGCCCTGCTGGAGCGCTCCCTCGCGCCCCTCCGCGGAGGGGCCTGGAGCTTCGCCAGGGTGCCCACGAGCCTCGAAGAGGTGTTCATCAGCCTCATGGACCAGTCCCTGAAGGGGAAGAAGCCGTGACCCGCTTCAGCCCCCGGCGCTTCTGGGCCATGGTGGTCAAGGAATTCGTGCAGATGCGGCGCGACCGCCTGACCTTCGCCATGATGATCGGCATCCCGCTCATGCAGCTGATCCTCTTCGGCTTCGCCATCAACGCCAACCCCCAGAACCTGCCCCTGGCCGTGCTCTCCAACGACCAGTCCGAGTTCTCGCGCACCCTGACGGCGGCGCTCCAGAACAGCCGCTACTACCGCGTCACCGACGTGATCTCCACCGAGGCCGAGGCCCGCCAGCTTCTGGACACCGGGCGCGTGCAGTTCGTGCTCACCATCCCCCAGGACTTCGGACGCCTCGTGGCCCGGGGCGACCGGCCCACCGTGCTCGTGGAGGCCGACGCCGCCGACCCCTCGGCCACCGGCTTCGCGCTGGGCGCGCTGGACGCCCTCTTCCGGGACGCCCTCAACCGCGACCTCATCGGGCCGCTGCTCCCCTTGCGCCCGTCGCCCGGCCCCGTGGACCTGCGCATCCACAGGCTCTACAACCCGGAGATCGAGACCAAGTACAACATCGTGCCCGGCCTCATGGGCGTGGTGCTCACCATGACCATGGTGATCATCACCGCCCTGGCCATCACCCGCGAGCGCGAGCGCGGCACCATGGAGAACCTTCTGTGCACCCCCGTGCGGCCCTTCGAGGTGATGGCGGGCAAGATCCTGCCCTACATCGTGGTGGGCTACATCCAGATGGGCCTGATCATCCTGGCCTCCCGGGTGATCTTCCAGGTGCCCGTGCTGGGCAGCCTGCCCTTGCTGCTGGTGGTGTCCATCCTGTTCATCGCGGCCAACCTGGCCGTGGGCATCACCTTCTCCACCGTGGCCCAGAACCAGCTCCAGGCCATGCAGATGGCGTTCTTCTTCTTCCTGCCCTCCATCCTGCTCTCGGGATTCATGTTCCCCTTCCGGGGCATGCCCGAGTGGGCGCAGTGGCTGGGCTCCGTGCTGCCGCTCACCCACTACCTGCGCATCGTGCGCGGCATCGTGCTCAAGGGCTCGGGCCTGGCGGACATCGCCCCGGAGCTGTGGCCCATGGCCGCCTTCCTGGTGGTGATGATGACCGTGGCCGTGAAGCGCTACCGCCAGACCCTGGACTGATCCGGCCCGGCCTGCCCGGCTGGCCCCGACCGGGCCTGACCGGGCCAGCTCCCCCCAGGCGCGCGCCCGGAACGCTGGACGCGCGCCCCGGCCGGGGCTATGCGCTCCCCATGTCCCACGCCAACGCCGTCACTCCCACCCCCTCGGACCGGGACGCCCCCCTGGGCATCGCCGGAACCCTCCTGGCCCTGGCCGCCGGGCTCCTGGCCTGGGCCGCCCTGGGCGGCTGGCGCATCCTGGACCCCTCCGGCACGGGCTGGCTCCTCCAGGGCGACTTCGCCCAGCACTGGCTGGGCTGGCAGTTCTTCCGCGAAACGCCCTTCTGGCAACTGCCCCTGGGCCGCAACGACAACTGGGGCCTTACGATCGGCAGCACCGTTGTCTTCACCGACTCCATCCCCCTGCTAGCCCTGGCCTTCAAGGCCGTCTCGGGCTGGCTGCCCCGGCACTTCCAGTATTTCGGGCTCTGGACGCTGGGCTGCCTGCTCCTCCAGGCCCTGCTGGGGGCCAGGCTCCTGCGCCTGCTGGGCGCGGACAGGCCCTGCGCCGTGCTGGGCGCTGGCTTCTTCGCCCTGGCCCCGCCCCTGCTCTTCCGGCTCCAGGGGCACATGGCCCTGGCCGGGCAGTGGCTCCTGCTGGCCGCGCTCCTGCTGCACCTGGGCCGCGCCTTCCGGCCCGCGCGCTGGCTTGCGCTGCTCGCGGCCGCGCTGCTCACGCACGCCTACCTCTTCGCCATGGTCTTCGCCGTGTTCCTGGCCGACCTGGCCCGCCGGGCGCTTCGGCGCGAGGCCCGGGCCGGGCGGCTGGCCTGGACCCTGGCGGCGGCCCTCGGCCTGACGGCGGCGCTCATGGCCCTGGTGGGCTACTTCGCGGCGGGCGAGAGCGGGGCCGGGGGATTCGGCGTCTTCCGGCTGAATCTCAACGCTCTCTTCAACCCCCTGGACCGCTGGTCGGCCTACCTTCCCCGCCTGGCGGACGGCTACGGCGACTTCGAGGGCTTCAACTACCTGGGCCTGGGCGGGATGGCCGCCCTGGCCCTGGCCCTGGGGCTGCGCCTGGCGCGCGGCTCCCGGGTCGGCCTGCCGCCCCTCGTCCCCCTGGCCGCGCTCTGCGCGCTTCTCACGCTCTTCGCCCTCTCGGACCGCGTGGCCCTGGGCCGCACGGAACTGCTGCACATCCCCCTGCCCGCGCTCCTGGAGAAGCTGGGGGCCACATTCCGCAGTTCGGGGCGTTTCTTCTGGGTCCCCTTCTACGCGCTCCTGGCCCTCTCCCTGGCCCGCGTCGCCACGGCCCTGCCCCCCCGGGCGGCGCGCACCGCCCTGGCGCTGCTGCTGGCCCTCCAGGTCGCGGACCTGCGCCCCGGGCTGGCCTCCCTGGACGAGCGCTTCGCCACGCCCCCGGCCTTCGCCACGCCCCTGCGCTCGCCGTTCTGGGAGGAGGCCGCCCGGCCCGGGGGAAGGCTCCTGCGCATCCCGCCCGAGAACCTTCCGGACGACTGGATCGCCTTCTCTCTGTTCGCCATGGACCACTCCATGAAGACCAACTACGGCGTCTTCGCCCGCGTGAGCGAAGCGAAACTCCTCCATTTCGCCCGCACCCTGGCCGACCAGGCCCTGGCCGGAAGCCTGCGCGCGGGCTCAGTGAACGTCTTCCACAACGAGGCGCTCTGGGCGGGGCTCCTGAACGCCGGGCAGGCCGGCTTCGCGGGGGTGGTGGACGGTCTGCGCGTCTTCGTGCCCGGGCCGACCGCCGGGCGCGAACAAGCCCCCGACAGCCCCGGCTCGCCCGGCCGGACGCCGGACGGCGTCGGCTCGCCGGGACCGCGCGCCCACTGGCCCGCCCTGGACGAGACGGGCAGGAGCGCGGCCCTGGCGCGCGTGGACGTGGCGCAAGGGCAAACGACGCCCTTCGGGTCCGGCGAGCCCGGCAACGTGCACCTGGCCGACGGCTGGCACGAGCCGCACCCGGGCGGCGTGTGGGCGGCCGGACGGCTCTCGCGCCTGGTCTTCCGGATGGACCCTCTGCCGGAGGGCGACTTGGAGGTGGAGATCAGGGCGCGCTTCTTCGTGATGCCCGGGCGTCACGACGCCCAGGTGCTGGAGGCGTGCCTCGAGCGGGATGACGGCGGCAGATCGTCGCTGCGCCGCGAGATCCGCGACGGCGCGGAGCAGTCCGTGACCCTGCGCGTGCCCCGCGCCCATCTGGAGCGCGGCAGGGGGCTCGCGGCCGTGCGCCTGGAGCATCTCGCTCCCGCGCCGCTCAGCCTGACGGGGACGAGCGCCAGCGGTCGTCTCATCTCCATGGAGATCCTCTCCATGGCCGTTCGCCCGGCGCGATGAAATAAACCGCGGGGAGCGGACGCGTCCCTTTACGGATGGTTGAGGTCCAGCTCCCGGGCGGCCTTGCCCGCGAAGCGGTAGGTGCCCCGCCCGGCGGCCTTGGCCTCGTACATGGCGGCGTCGGCGCGCTGGATGAGCGCCTCGCCCGTGGCCCCGTCCCAGGGATAGAGGGCCAGGCCGATGCTGGCGCTCACCCTGGCCTGCGCGCCCTGCAACTCCACGGGCTGCCCCACGGCCCTGAGCATCTTGGAGGCCACGGCGGCCACGCCTTCGGGGGTCTTCACCTCGGGGAGCACCACGAGAAACTCGTCGCCGCCCATGCGGCCCACGGTGTCCGAACGGCGCAGAAGCCCCGCGATGCGCCCTGCCACCTGCTTGAGCAGCAGGTCCCCCGTGGAATGCCCCAGGTTGTCGTTGACCACCTTGAAGCCGTCCAGGTCCAGGAGCATCACGGCCAGCAGGCAGCCGCGCCGCTTGGCCTGGTTGAGGCCCTGCTCCAGACGGTCGGCCACGAGAAAACGGTTGGGCAGGCCGGTGAGGGCGTCGTGGTAGGCCATGCGCCGGATGGTCTCCTCGGCTAGGCGGCGCTCGGTGACGTCGCGCAGCATGACCACGTAGCCCGTGACGCCGCCCTGGGCGTCGCGAATGCCGCTCACCCGGGCGTCCAGGAATCGTTCGGAGCCGTTGGGGCTCACGGTGGCGCGGAAATGGTGGACGCCGCCCTTGCGGACCTGGGAGACGGCCTTGCGCATCCTGCTCTGGGGGACGCCCAGGCATCTGTGGAAGACCTCCACGTCCTGGCCGATGGCCTGGTTTTCGTCGAGCCCCAGCAGGGACAGGGCGGCCTGGTTCACGAAGGCGATGGTCTCGCCGTCGGTGGCGGCTATGCCCAGGTCCACGGAGGTGTTCAGGATGGTGTCCAGATAGACGGTCTTCCGGGCGGCCTCGGCCACGGCCTGGCGCAGGAGATGGTCCTTCTCGCGGATCACGTCCTTGAGCATCTCCACGTAGCGGGCCTCCATGCCCTTGACGATGTCGGACTGGGTGAGCATCCCGGCCAGGCGGCCATCGGAATCCACCACCACGAGGCGACGGATGCCGCGCTCGCTCATGAGGGCGGCGGCCTGGTGCACGGGGGTGTCCCGGTGGGCCGTGACCACGGGGGAGGACATCACGCGCTCCAGGATGACGCCGGAGAGGTCCACGCCCCGGGCCAGAAAGCCCACCATGTCGCGCTCGGTGACGATGCCTGCCGCTTCGCCGTCACGCAGGGCCAGCACGCAGCTGTAGGGCCCGCGCACCATGAGCTCCAGCGCGGCGGCCAGGCTTTCCCCGGTGTCCAGGGTGGCCACCTCGCGCACCATGATGGCTTCGATACGCTTGACCTCCACGAAATACTCCACGCCCAGATTGCGCACCATGTTGGTCTGGGTGACCATGCCCAGGGCGCGCCCGGCCGCGTCCACCACCACGAGGTGGCGGATGCCCTTTTCCAGAAGCATGGAAAAGGCCTCGGGGATGGGCATGTGCGAGGGCGCGGTGAGCACGGGGGAGCTCATCACGTCGCTCACCTTGCGCGCCAGGAGCTCCTTGCCGTGCCGGACCATGGCCGCGATGACCCCTCGCTCGGTGAGGATGCCCACGGGACGCCCCCTGCGCAGGGCCACCACGGAGCTGATGCGGGCTTCGCGCATTCGCTCCAGGGCCGCGCGCATGGTGGACCCGGCCGGGACCCCCAGCACCCCGGGAGTGAGGATGTCCCCCAGCGTGCTGCACACGGAGTGCGCCTGGTCGGGCGGATTGTTCTGATGACTCATGTTGCGGACACCTTGGTTTCACTCCCTGCCACAGTTCGAAGTGATGGGCAACACGACGGCCTTGCGAAAGGCGTTCCATGGGCCATTTGCTCCATCTTCCCGTCCCCGTGCGCTTCCGGCCTTGCCTTTTCGGCCCGATTGGGCCAGGGGGAGGCTTGAAACCGGCCGACGACCAACAACGCGCGAGCCATGCCATGAGCCAGAACACGCGAAAGCAGCACCCCCTGGAGTCCATCCGCAAGTTCTGCGTGGCCTGCATGGGCGGCTCCTACCTTATGGTGGCCCAGTGCCCAGAGACGGCCTGCCCCCTGCACGGCTACCGCATGGGCAGCGTCGAGGAGGGCGTTTCGCGCCCGCCGGTGCGCGCCGTGCGCCGCCAGTGCCTGGCCTGCTGCTGCGAAGACCGCGAACGCGTGCGCGCCTGTTCGGCCTCCCCCGCCTGCAAGCCCCCCTTCGAGCCCTGCCCCCTGTGGCGCTTCCGCCTGGGTTCGCGCCCGGAAATCTTCGAGCGCCGCAAGCGCAAGGCCAGGCGCACCCTGCTGGTGCTGCCGGGCCTCACCCTGGATAAAAACCAGGAAAATCCGGCCCCCTGATCCGCCGGACGCGGGGCGGGCTTTTTTCCAATTTGCCGGAGGGCCTTGTTTCGCCCCCCCGCGTCCGGCATTTTTGCGATTTCCCTCCCCGCCGCATTGGCCAACCTTCCGAAATAACGTGACAACATGCCCACATTCCGGGATGCGCCGGGCATTTGCTTCACGCCGCATTGACGCGCCGCCCCCGATGGGGCATAGGCAGGGAAAGCCTGCCAGCCTCTGTCCGAATCCCAGGACGGCGCTCTCCTCCCCCCGCCGTCCGCTTTATCGGACTATCCCCGCCAATCCGGCGGACCGGACAGATTCATTCAGCCTAACCACTTGTTTTGCTTGCCTTGGTCCAACTGGAACGAAAGTTGTATCCGCATACTTTCGACGGCACGAAGCGGGTCTTCCGGAAGATCCGAGGCCATTAACACTCACAGGGTCCGGCCCCGGACGAGGCCTGGGGCGATTGGAGAAAAGATGCATCTTGACGCGCTGTTCAGCCCGAAGAACGTGGCCGTGATCGGCGCATCCAGGACCCCGGGCAAGATCGGCCACACCATCCTCAAGAACATGATCGAGGCAGGCTATGCGGGCGAACTCTTCCCCGTGAACCCCAACGCCGAGAGCGTCCTGGGGCTTGCGGCCGTGAAGTCCGTCGACGACCTGCCCACCCCGCTGGACCTGGCCGTGCTGGCCGTCCCCCGCGACCAGGTGCCCGCCTCGCTCAAGGCCCTGGCCAAACACCACCTGCGCTGCGCCGTGGTGGTCTCGGCGGGCTACCGCGAGTCCGGCCGCGAGGGCCTCAAGGTGGAAGGCGAGGTGGCCCGCATCTGCCGCGACCACGACATCGCTCTCATCGGCCCCAACTGTCTGGGCGTGCTCTCCACCACCGACGGCATCAACGCCTCTTTCGCGCCGGGCTTCCCCCGCAGGGGCAACATCGCCTTCTTCTCCCAGTCCGGCGCGCTGTGCGCCGCCATCCTGGACTGGGCCATCGGGGAATCCATCGGCATCTCCAAGTTCGTGAGCCTGGGCAACAAGGCCGTGGTGGACGAAACCCACATGCTCTACGCCCTCTCCCAGGACCCCGAGACCAAGGTCGTCCTTGGCTACGTGGAGAACGTGGAGCACGGCGAGGCCTTCCTGCGCATGGCCCGCAAAATTTCGCGCGACAAGCCCGTGATCATGCTCAAGGGCGGCTCCACCCCCGCCGGGGCCAAGGCCGCCTCGGCCCACACCGGGTCCATCACCGGCTCCGATCCGGCCTACGAGGCGGCCTTCCGCCAGACCGGCATCCTGCGCGCCCACACCGTCTCCGAAATGTTCGACCTGGCCCAGGCCTTTTCCTGCCAGCCGTTGCCTCAAGGACCGCGCCTCGCCGTGGTCACCAACGCCGGCGGCCCGGCCATCCTGGCCGCCGACGCCGTGGGCCGTTCGCTCTTGTCCATGGCGGCCCTCACGCCCCAGACCGTGGACACCCTGAAGGCGGACCTCCCAGCCGCCGCCAGCGTGTACAACCCCGTGGACATGATGGCCTCGGCCGACCCCGAGCGCCTGGAACGCACCCTCTCCGTGGTCCTGGACGACCCCATGGCCGACTCCGTGCTGGTGCTGGTGGCCCCCACCGCCTTCACCGACCCCCGGGCCATGGCCCAGGCCGTGGTCCGGGCGGCCACCGGCTCCCACAAGCCCGTGCTCTGCTGCTTCATGGGCAAGGCCCTCATGGAGGACGGCGCGCGCCTGCTCAAGGAATCGGGCTTCCCCTGCTACCCCTTCCCAGAGCAGGCCGTCACCTGCCTGGAGGCCATGTACCGCCACGGCGTGCGCCGCTCGCGCCCCTCGCCCGTGATGGCCAGCGTGGAAGGCCGCAAGGACCTCGTGCGCAAGGCCATCAAGGAGGCCCGCGCCCTGGGCATGACCGACATCCCCACCGAGGGCGCCCAGGCCGTCCTCAAGGCTTACGACCTCCCCGTGGCCCGCGCCCGCCTGGCGCGCACCTCCGACGAGGCCCTGGCCGCCGCCGCCAAGCTCGGCTACCCCGTGGTCTGCAAGGTGGCCTCCCCCCAGATCGCCCACAAGGCCGACGCAGGGGCCGTGGCCCTGAACGTGCGCACCCCCGAGGAACTCAAGGCCGCCTTCCTGGAAATCACCGGCCACGTGAAGGTGCTCAGGCCCGACGCCCACGTCTCGGGGTGCATCATCCAGGAGCAGGCCCCCGCCGGGATGAAGGAAGTGGTCATGGGCTTCAAGCGCGACGACAACTTCGGCCCCCTTCTGCATTTCGGCCTGGCCGGGGTCTACGTGGACGTGCTGGGCGACGTGTCCCACCGCCTGGCCCCCATCTCCATGGGCGACGCCCGCCAGCTGGTGCGCGAGATCGACGCCTACATGCTCCTCACGGGCGTGCGCGGCGAGCCCCCCGCCAACATCGAGGCCCTGGAGGACCTGGCCATCCGCCTCTCCCAGCTGGCCCTGGACTTCCCCGAAATCTACGAGGCCGATCTAAGCCCCGTCCTCGTGAACAACGAGCGCGCCGTCATCGCGGACGCACGCCTCATGCTGCTGCCGCGCTAGACAAGGAGAGCGACCGCCATGCCAGGACTCTACATCGGCTCCACCGCCCCCTACTCGGGCAAGAACACCCTCTGCCTGGGCCTGGGGCTCACCCTGCGCAGGGAGGGCCACTCCGTGGGCTACTTCAAGCCCGTGGGGGCGCAGGCCGCCAAGATCGGCGACGCCTGGGGCGACCTGGACGCCAGGGCCGTCTGCCAGGCCCTGGGCCTGGACACCGCCCCCGAGCTGGCCACGCCCGTGCTCGTCACCCAGGACTTCATGCACAAGGCCTTCTCCCAGGCCCCCTGCCAGGACAGGACCAAAACCATCGCCGCAGCCTACAAGAAGGTCTCCTCCGGCAAGGACGTCACCCTGGTGGGCGGCTCCGGCGGCTTCCTCACCTCTGGGCTCTACGCCTGCCTGGACGGCCCCACCGTGGCCCAGGCCCTGGACCTGCCCGTGCTCATCGTGGACCGCTGCGCCTTCGAGCTCAACTACGACATCCTGCTCTCCATCAAGGAGCGCCTGGGCGACAGGATGATCGGCTGCGTGCTCTCCGACGTGCCCGGGCATTACATGGAGGAGGTGAGCTCCGTGCTGGCCCCGTTTTTGGCCAGGCGCGGCGTGAAGGTGCTGGGCGTCATCCCCCACGACAGGCTGCTCAACTCCGTCACGGTGGAGTCCCTGGCCCAGCGCCTGGGGGCCACCATCATCTCCGGCGCGGCCAAGGCCCAGGACTCGGCGGAGAGCTTCATCATCGGAGCCATGCAGGTGGAGAACTTCCTCACCCACTTCCGCAAGCACCCCAAGGCGGCGGTGATCCTGGGCGGCGACCGCTCGGACCTCCAACTGGTGGCCATCGAGGGACGCCCCGCCTGCCTGATCCTCACCGGCAACCTCTACCCCAACGACATCATCCTGGCGCGCGCCGAACATGCGGAAGTGCCCATCATGGTCGTTCGGGACGACACCTATTCCGTGGCGAAACGCATGGAGTCGCTCATCGCCAGACACAAGCTGCGCGACCCCGGCAAATACCAACAGGCATCCCAGCTGGTGGCGGCCCACGTGGACGTGGCCGCCGTCAAGAAGGGTCTCGGGCTCTAACCAACCCCATACGGACCAATGAAAGGAACCAAGGCAATGGCAAAGAAACTGATCAAGACCGTCGACGGCAACACCGCCACCTCCTGGGTGGCCTACGCCCTCTCCGAATGCGCCGCCATCTACCCCATCACGCCCTCCTCCAACATGGGCGAGATGGTTGACGAGTGGGCCTCCCAGGGCATGAAGAACATCTACGGCCAGACCGTGAAGGTCCGCGAGCTCCAGAGCGAGGCCGGCGCGGCCGGCGCGGTGCACGGCTGCCTGGCCGCCGGCGCCCTCACGAGCACCTACACCGCCTCCCAGGGCCTGCTGCTCATGATCCCCAACATGTACAAGATCGCCGGCGAACTGCTGCCCGGCGTCTTCCACGTGTCGGCGCGCGCCGTGGCCGCCCACGCCCTCTCCATCTTCGGCGACCACCAGGACGTGATGGCCTGCCGCCAGACCGGCTTCGCCATGCTGGCCGGCTGCTCCGTCCAGGAAGCCCACGACATGGCCCTGGTGGCCCACCTCTCGGCCATCGAGTCCAGCGTGCCCTTCCTGCACTTCTTCGACGGCTTCCGCACCTCCCACGAGGTCCAGAAGATCGAAGTGCTCGACTTCTCCGAGATCGCCGGCATGGTGAACCAGGAGAAGGTGGCCGAGTTCCGCGCCCGCTCCATGAACCCCGAGCATCCCCAGATCCGCGGCACCGCCCAGAACCCCGACATCTACTTCCAGGGCCGCGAAGCCGCCAACAAGTACTACGACGCCGTGCCCGGCATCGTGAAGAACGTGATGGCCAAGGTCTCCGCCGCCACCGGCCGCCCCTACAACCTCTTCGACTACTACGGCTCCCCCAACGCCACCCGCGTGATCGTGGCCATGGGCTCCTCCTGCGAGGCCATCAAGGAAGTCATCGACCACATGAAGGGCGAGAAGGTCGGCCTCGTCACCGTGCGCCTCTACCGCCCCTGGTTCGCCGAAGCCTTCCTGGCCGCACTGCCCAAGACCGCCAAGAAGATCACCGTGCTCGACCGCACCAAGGAAGCCGGCTCCCTCTACGAGCCCCTCTACCTTGACGTGGCCACCACCCTGCGCGACGCCAAGATCGACGCCCAGCTCCTGGGCGGCCGCTACGGCCTGGGCTCCAAGGAGTTCACCCCCGCCATGGTCAAGGCCGTGTTCGACAACATGAACACCGCCAAGAAGAACCACTTCACCGTGGGCATCAACGACGACGTGACCGGCGCCTCCCTCGAAGTGCCCGCCTTCGCCGACACCACCCCCAAGGGCACCGTGCAGTGCAAGTTCTGGGGCCTGGGCGCCGACGGCACCGTGGGCGCGAACAAGGAAGCCATCAAGATCATCGGCGACAACACCGACATGTACGCCCAGGGCTACTTCGCCTACGACTCCAAGAAGTCGGGCGGCATCACCGTGTCGCACCTGCGCTTCGGCAACGAGCCCATCCGCTCCACCTACCTGGTGAACGCCGCCGACTACGTGGCCTGCCACAAAGCCAACTACGTCCAGCTCTACGACGTGCTGGAAGGCATCAAGGACGGCGGCGCCTTCGTGCTCAACTCCCCCTGGACCCTGGAGGAGATGGAGAAGGAGCTGCCCGGCGACATGAAGGCCGCCATCGCCAACAAGAAGCTCAAGTTCTACAACATCGACGCCGTGAAGATCGCCCAGAGCGTGGGCCTCGGCGGGCGCATCAACATGATCATGCAGACCGCCTTCTTCAAGCTGGCGGGCGTGCTGCCCTTCGAGAAGGCCGTGGAGCTGCTCAAGAAGTCCATCCACAAGGCTTACGGCCGCAAGGGCGAGAAGATCGTCAACATGAACATCGCCGCCGTGGACCAGGCCGCCGCCGCCCTGGTCGAGGTGCAGTACCCCGCCTCCTGGGCCACCGCCTCCGGCCAGGTCGCCGGCTGCTGCTCCAAGCTGCCCGACTACGTGGCCAAGATCGCCAAGCCGGTGCTGGCCCAGAAGGGCGACGCCCTGCCCGTCTCCCTGTTCGACCCCTCGGGCCTCATGCCGCTTTCCACCTCGCAGTACGAGAAGCGCGCCGTGGCCATCAACGTGCCCGAGTGGATCAAGGAAAACTGCATCCAGTGCAACCAGTGCGCCTTCGTCTGCCCCCACTCCGCCATCGTGGCCGTGCTGGCCGACGACGCCGAGAAGGCCAAGGCCCCTGCCTCCTTCGAGACCCTTCCCGCCCAGGGCAAGGAACTCAAGGGCATGCACTTCCGCATCCAGATCAACACCCAGGACTGCCTCGGCTGCGGCAACTGCGCCGACATCTGCCCCGCCAAGACCAAGGCCCTGGCCATGAAGCCCATCGAGACCCAGCTTGATCCCCAGGTCGCCAACTTCCAGTTCGCCGACACCGTGGCCTGGAAGGAAGGCCTGCTCAAGCGCGACTCCGTGAAGGGCTCCCAGTTCTACAAGCCCATGATGGAGTTCTCCGGCGCCTGCTCCGGCTGCGGCGAAACCCCCTACGTGCGCGTGCTCACCCAGATGTTCGGCGAGCGCATGATCATCGCCAACGCCACCGGCTGCTCCTCCATCTGGGGCGCCTCGGCGCCCACCACGCCCTACTGCGTGAACTCCAAGGGACACGGCCCTGCCTGGGGCAACTCCCTGTTTGAAGACTGCGCCGAGTTCGGCTTCGGCATGGGCTTCGCCGTGGCCCAGCGCCGCGAGACGCTCAAGGCCAAGGTCGAGGCCGCCATGGCCGAGGCCACCGGCGAACTCAAGGACGCCATGGCCGCCTGGCTCGAAGGCTTCCTGGACGCCGCCAAGTCCGCCGCCGCCGGCGACAAGATGAAGGCCCTGCTGGCCGGCATGTCCGCCAAGTCCGACGCCCTCAAGGCCGTGGAGGCCGACGCCGACCTCTTCACCAAGAAGTCCATCTGGTGCTTCGGCGGTGACGGCTGGGCCTACGACATCGGCTTCGGCGGCCTGGACCACGTGATCGCCTCCGGCGAAGACGTGAACATCCTGGTCATGGACACCGAAGTGTACTCCAACACCGGCGGCCAGTCCTCCAAGGCCACGCCCACCGGCGCCATCGCCAAGTTCGCCGCCGCCGGCAAGCGCACCCGCAAGAAGGACCTGGCCCGCATCGCCATGACCTACGGCAACGTCTACGTGGCCGCCGTGTCCATGGGCTACAACAAGCAACAGCTGATGAAGGCCTTCGCCGAGGCCGAGGCCTACCCCGGCCCCTCCATCGTGATCGCCTACGCGCCCTGCATCAACCAGGGCCTCAAGCGCGGCATGGGCAAGACCCAGGAGCAGGCCAAGCTGGCCACCGCTTCCGGCTACTGGCCCCTGTTCCGCTACAACCCGCTCCTGGCCGACCAGGGCAAGATCCCCCTGGTGATGGACTCCAAGGCCCCCGACGGCACCGTGGTCGAGTTCATGATGAGCGAGAACCGCTACGCCGCCCTGGACAAGATGATCCCCGACGTGGCCAAGATCCTGCGCACCGAACTCGAGAAGGAAGTCAACGACCGCTGGAAGCAGCTCTGCCTGCTGGCGGGCGTCTCCCCCGAAGGCGATGCCAAGAAGGCCGCGCCCAAGGCCGAAGCCGCCGTTGACGGCTGCACCCTGACCGCCACCGCCGAGCACAACGGCGGCAGCGCCGAGCCCTGCGACGACGGCCGCGCCGGCAAGTAACCCGTAAACGCGCCCCCGGGCCGAAGAAATTCGCGCCCGGGGGCTTTACAAATTGACAAACGTTTCCCATAATTGTTATAAGGGAGACATCCCAAATGACGGCCCTCGGGCCGGCTGGCAGCCACCCCTCGCGGCATCGCCCCACCACACCCCGCCCTAGAGCCGCGAGCCTCACCACGCTGCCCAACCCTGCCGGCTGGCCCAACCGTGCGGGGGGAGAGAAATCTCCCCCCGCTTCCGGTTGAAGCGCCACGCATCCGCATCCGTCTCCGCCACTGCCGGTTTGTGCCGGAGTTCCCATCTTCAGCCGTTCTCCCGGCTGGCCTTGCCCTTCACGGCCTTTTGCTTCGCCGCCATATCCTTCGTCCCCTAACTTTTTCTCCGCGCCGCGTAACCCGCCACCCTCCCGGGGCCTCTACCCTGTGTGCCGCACCGGACGTTCCCCCGCGTCCGTCGCCGGACATCCGCCCGACCAGGCTCACCCGGACCTCCCCATGCTGCGCATCGCCCTCACCATGCTTCTCGGAGACAAGGCCAAATACCTGGGCATTGTCACCGCCATCGCCCTGTCCTCGGTGATCATGATCCAGCAGCCCGCCATGCTGGCCGACATGCTGGCCCAGACCACCGGGGCCATCACGGACATCGGCCTGCCCGACATCTGGGTCATGGACCCCTCCGTGCGCTCCGCCGAGGAGAACCGCGCCCTGCGGGACACCCAGCTCCACCGGGTGCGCGGCGTGCGCGGCGTGGACTGGGCCGTTCCCTTTTTCCGGGGCGGCCAGAAGGTGCGCCTGGAAGACGGCGAGACCACCCAGGCGCAGCTCAAAGGACTCGACGACGCCACGCTCATCGGCGGGCCTCCGGGAATGGTCCAGGGCCGCCTGGAAGACCTGCGCATCCCAGACGCCGTGGTGGTGGACGAGGCCGGGGCCAAGGGCCGCCTCGCCGTGCGCCTGCCGCAAGGCGGGACGCGACCCCTGGGCGTGGGCGACGTGCTGGAGCTCAACGAGCGCCGGGCCGTGGTGGTGGGTGTGGCCCGCTCCACGCCGAGTTTCATGTCCCAGCCCGTGCTCTTCACCACCTACACCCGCGCCAAGACCTACGCCGTGAGCGAACGCAAGCTCCTCTCCTTCGTGCTGGCCAAGGCCCGCCTGGGCGAAGCGCCCGAGGCCGTGGCCCGGCGCATCGAGCGAGAAACCGGGCTCAAGGCCTATTCCTCCGAGGAATTCAAGGAGGTCTCCCTGGAGCACATCCTCAAGCACACCAACATGCTCATGAACCTGGGCTTCGTGGTGCTCATCGGCTTCGCGGTAGGCGCGGCCGTCACGGGGCAGGTGTTCTACAACTTCACCCTGGACAACCTGCGCCACTTCGGCGTGCTCAAGGCCATGGGCGCTTCGGATGCGGCACTGACGGGCATGATCCTGGTCCAGGCGCTCTTGGCGGGCTTCGTGGGCTTCGGCCTGGGCGCGGGGGCAAGCGTGCTCCAGGTGGCGGCGGCCGCCGGGGGCATGGGGCCGCAGCCCAAGATCACCTGGCACATCCTGGCGGGCAGCGGCGCGGCGGTGCTGCTGATCGTGTGCCTGGCGGCCCTGGTCAGCATCCGCAAGGTGCGCAGGCTTGAGCCGGGCGCGGTTTTCAAGCCGTGAGCGGCGCGATGACGGACGCCCAGGCCGCCGTGCGCTGCCGGGGGCTGGTCAAATCCTACGGCGAGGGCGCGGCCCGCGCACAGGCCCTGCGCGGCGTGGACCTGGACGTGCGCCGGGGCGAGCTTTTCATGCTGGTGGGGCCTTCCGGATGCGGCAAAACCACCCTCATTTCCGTGATGGCCGGCATCCTCAACCAGGACGAAGGGGCCTGCCAGCTGCTGGGGCAGGACCTTGCCGCCCTCTCGCCCCGCGAGCGCACCGCCTTCCGGGGGCGCAACATCGGCTTCGTGTTCCAGGCCTTCAACCTGCTTCCGGCCTTGAGCGTGGCCGAGAACGTCGGCCTGCCCCTGCTCATCGCCGGTGTCCCCCGCGTGCGTGCCCTGCAGGAGGCCTGCCGCATGCTGGAGTCCGTGGGCCTGGCCGGGCTCGACGCCCGAAGCCCCCGAGACCTCTCGGGCGGGCAGCAGCAGCGCGTGGCCATAGCCCGCGCCCTGGTCCACTCCCCCGGGCTGGTGGTCTGCGACGAGCCCACCAGCGCCTTGGACCACGCCGCGGGCCAGTCCGTGATGGAGCTGCTCAAGAACCTCGCCACGGGCGGCGGTTGTTCGCTCGTCATCGTAACCCACGACCCGCGCGTGTTCGGCTACGCCGACCGCATGGCCCACATGGACGACGGGCGCATCCTGCGCGTGGAGGTTCCCGCGTCCGCACAAGGAGTCACCCCATGAAACCCCGCGCCCTGCTGCTCCCGGCCCTGGCCCTGGCGGGCCTGCTGCTGGCCGTTACCACGGCCCTGCGCGGCCAGGCCCCCCGCCAGGAGGCGCGCCCCGCCGCCCTCCCCCCCCGCGCGCCCTTCGAGGCCTACATCGGCGGGGCCGGGCTGGTGGAGGCCGCATCCCGGAACATCGCCGTGGGCGCGCACGTGCCGGGGGTGGTCTCCCGGGTGGCCGTGCGCGTGGGCGACAAAGTGGAGGCGGGCCGGACGCTCTTCGAGATCGACCCCCGCGAGGCCCGGGCCGAGCTGGCCGTGAAGCGGGCCGACCTGGAAAAGGCCCGGGCCGCCCTGGGTGAGGCCAAGGCATCCCTGGACGACTACCGCGCGCAGTTCTCCATGGTCTCCGGCGTGCGCGACCGCCGGGCCGTGAGCTCCGACGAGGTGGAGAAACGCCGCAACGCCCTGGCCCTGGCCAAGGCCAGGCTGGAGAGCGCCCAGGCGGCGGTCGCGGCCGCCGATGCGGCGGTAGCGGCGGCGGCCACCGCCCTGGAACGCCTGACCGTGCGCGCCCCCATCACCGGGGAGGTGCTCCAGGTGAACGTTCGCCCCGGAGAGTTCGCGGCCACGGGGAGCCTCTCCACGCCGCTCATGCTCCTGGGCGACCTCTCGCGCCTGCACGTGCGCGTGGACCTCGACGAAAACGACGCCTGGCGCTTCGCCGCCGGAGCGCGCGGCGTGGCCGCCCTGCGCGGCAACCGCGACCGCCGGGCCGAGCTGCGCTTCGAGTATCTGGAGCCCTGCCTCACGGCCAAGACCTCGCTCACCGGAAGCAGCACCGAACGCGTTGACACCCGCGTGCTCCAGGCGGTCTACAGCGTGGACCCGGCCCAGCTGCCCTGCTACGTGGGCCAGCAGGTGGACGTGTTCATCGAGGACCGCGCGGCGGCCCAGGCAGGGGGGGATGGCTCGTGAGGCGCGCCCTCGCCCTGCTCCTCGCGGCGTCGCTCCTGCAGGGCTGCGTGAGCGCCGGGCCAGACCACGTGCGGCCCCGCCTGGACTCCCCGGAGCGTTTCAGCGCGCCGCGCCAGACGCCGGACGCCCCCCTGGACGGGCTGGAGCAGGCCGCCTGGTGGAAGCGCTTCAACGACCCGCTCCTGGACCAGCTCATGGCCGAGGCCTTGGCCCAAAGCCCGGACACGGCCCAGGCCAAGGCCCGCGTGGCCCAGGCCCGGGCCGTCACGGACCAGGCGCGGGCCGCGAGGCTCCCGGGGCTCTCCCTGGGCACGTCCTCCGCGTCCAGCTTCTCGGACCCGGCCGCCACCGACGCCCAGGCCGTCCAGGGCACGCCGGACCTGGCCGCCTCCACGGTCTACACGGCCGGGTTCACGGCCTCCTGGGAGCTGGACCTCTTCGGCGGCCTGCGCCGCGCCGAGGAAGCCGCCCGGGCGGACGCCCAGGCCTCCGAGGAGGACGCCCGCGCCGTGACGCTGGCGCTCCTGGCCGACGTGGCCACGGGATACGTCTCCCTGCGCTCGGCCCAGGCCCGCCTCGAGGTGGCCCGCCAGGCCGCCCGCTCGCGCCGCGACAACGCCGACATCACCCGGGAGCGTTTCCGGGTGGGCCTCTCCAGCCACCTGGACGTGTCCCAGGCCGAAACCCAACAGGCCTCGGCCGACGCCGAAATCCCCTCCCTGGAGGCCCAGGCCCGCCAGAGCGTGCACCGTCTGTCCGTGCTTTGCGGCCAGGCGCCGGGGGCGCTGCTGGAGCGCCTGTCCCCTGCCGCCCCGCTCCCAGACCCGGGCGGATCCTACGCCCCGGGCCTGCCCTCGCAGCTCCTGGAGCGCCGCCCGGACCTGCGCCGGGCCGAACGCCGCGTGGCGGCCGCCAGCGCGCGCATCGGCGTGGCGGCCGCCGCCCAATACCCTTCCATCGACCTGACCATGGGCCTTGGCGTGCAGGGCAACGTGCTCTCGCGCTTTCTGGGGCTGGCCAACTGGTATTGGAGCGTGCTCCCGGCCCTGGCCGCCCCCGTGCTGGACGGGGGCAAGGCCCGCGCCCAGGTGCGCGCCCGGCGCGCGGCCTGGGAGGAGTCCCTGGCGGCCTACCGGCAGGCCTACCACACGGCCCTGGAGGAGGTGGAGAACGCCCTCACGACCGTGCATGCCGAGAACAGGCGTAAGGCGGACCTGCTCCGCGCCCGGACGGCCGCCGCAGACGCCCTGGAGCTGGCGCGGGAGCGCTACCGCAAGGGACTCACCAGCTTCCTGGACGTGCTCACGGGGGAGAAGGCCCTACTGGAGGCCAGCGAGAGCCTCGTCAAATGCCGCGCGGCGGAGATTGCGGGCCTTATCGCCCTCTACAAGGCCCTGGGGGGCGGCTGGGACGCCGAGGGCATGCCTGGAAACAGTGGGAATCCATGACCGATTTGTAACATGGAAATTAATTCATGAAACCACTTGCCCGAGTGCAGTCGCTTGGCTAACATGCCGGAAAATTGTTCCTAAAGGAGCCGTCTGCCATGAAAAAGCTGCTCGTTGTCGGCCTGGTTTTCGCCATGTCCCTTTCCGCTGGCGCCGCTTTCGCCGCCAAGGCTAAAGCCCCCAAAAAAGAAGCCCCCAAGAAGTGGGAATGCTCCATGGGCGACACCAAAGTGATGACCGCCTCCATCGACGAATGCCTCAAGAAGGGCGGCCTGGTCATGAACTACCCCGGACCCGCCAAGGACGCCCCCAAGGCCAAGAAAGGCAAGAAGTAGTCCTGTTTTTTCCATCGGATTCGCGGGGGCGCTCCGGATGCCTCCGCGAAGGAATCGAGCCCCGGAAGTGGATGCATCCGCTTCCGGGGTTTCCTTTTTGACGGGGACGGGCGATCGCAACGATCCCGAGCGCCCGGCGACCCACAGCCCACGGCGCGCATCACCCGCTTCACGGCGCGCGCCCTGGGCCGAACGCCCATGCGGCACTCCCCGCGCCCCGGGCCGAACGTCCGCGCGCCGCGCCCTGGTCCACCGCACCGCACGCCTCGAACCAAGGCCGGGAGGCCGGACGAACGACGGCCCCGGCGGGGTGACCGATGTCCCGCCGGGGCCGCCTCGACCGGGAGAGGGCAGGCGCCGCGCGGAAACGCCCGCGCGACGCCCGAAGTCTCTCCCAGCCCGGGACGCCGCGACCAGCTCGCGACGTCCGGGCATGATCTTGTCTACTTCAACTGGTCGGCCAGAAGCTCCACGGTGTGCTTCACGGTCACGCGGGTTCCGTCCTTGTCGAAGCCGCCCTTGATCTGCATGACGCAGCCGGGGCAGTCCATGGCCACGGTGGAGGTCCCGGTGGCCTTGATGTTGGCGAGCTTGCGGGTGAGCATGGGCTTGGAGATCTCGGGGAACTTGAGCGAATACGAGCCGCCCATGCCGCAGCACATGTCGCACTCGAACATCTCCTTGATCTCATAACCGGCCTTGGTCAAGAGTTCGCGGGGCTCCTTTTCGGCGTGGAGCGTGCGCTTGAGGTGGCAGGAGTCGTGGTAGGTGATGCTTCCCAGGGTCTGGCCTTCCTTGAAGGAGAGCTTGCCCTCGTCCACCAGCTGCTTGACGAAGGTGGAGAAGTCCACGGTCTTGGTGGCCAGGCGGCGGGCCTTGGGGAGCATGTCGCGCTGTCCCAGGCTCTCGTAGGTTTCGATGAACTCGTGCTTGAGCGCGCCGGTGCAGGTGGGGCAGGCGCTGATCACGTATTCCACGTCGTCGGAGAGCAGGGCCTTGATGTTGTCCGTGGCGTTTCCGGCGGCCACCTCGTAGGCACCGTTGTAGCGCGCGGGCGCGCCGCAGCAGGTCTGCTCCTTGGGGAAGGTGACGTTGTAGCCGGCCTTGTTGAACAGGCGCACGAGCTTTTCGCCCATCTCGGGATAGGCGAAGTCGATGAGGCAGCCGGAGTAGAAGGCCACCTTCTTCTGCAGGGCGGGCTGGCGGATGGTGTCGAACACGTCGCGGAAGGGCTTGTCCGCGATGGCCGGGAGGCTGCGGAAGTCCGCCAGGCCGGAGAGGAAGAGCGGCAGGTGGCGGATGAAGCCGTCCTTGGCGCCCACGAGGCCCTGGGTCTTGGAGGCCGTGCGCAGCATGGCGTGGAACAGCTTGCGGTTGTTCACCACGGTGAAGATGGCCTTCTGCACCGGACCCTGGCCCTGCTCCTTGGCCAGCCTGCGGCGAATCTCCAGGATGAGCGCCGGGATGTCGATCTGGCCGGGGCAGACCTGCTTGCAGTTGCCGCACTGGATGCACAGGCCCTGGATGTCCTCGCTCTTCTTGAGTTCGTCGAACCAGGCCGTGAGGATGGTGCCGATGCCGCCGGTGTACACCTTGCCGAACACGTGGCCGCCCACCAGGCGGTAGACCGGGCACACGTTGAGGCAGGAGGCGCAGCGGATGCACTGGAGAGCCTGCTTGAAGATGGGGTCGCGGGCCATCTCGGTGCGGCGGTTGTCCATGAGGATGATGTGCATCTCCTTCATGGAGCCGTCGTCGTTCTGGGTGGGGCCGGTGATCAGGCTCACGTAGCTGGTGAGCTGCTGGCTGGTGGCGCTCTTGGGCAGGGCCACCAGGATGGGCGCGGCGTCGGCCCAGGTGGGGATGAGCTTTTCCAGGCCAACCACGGCCACGTGGATCCTGGGCAGGCTGGTGGTCAGGCGGGCGTTGCCCTCGTTGGTCACCAGGGCGATGGTGCCGGTTTCGGCGATGGCCATGTTGCCGCCGGAGATGCCCATGTCGGCCTGGAGGAACTTTTCGCGCAGCTCCTTGCGGGCCACCTTGACGAGCTTGGGGATGTCGTTGGTGAGGCGCTCGTTGACTTCCTTGCTGAAGAGGTCGGCCACCTCGTCGCGGGTCATGTGGATGGCGGGCATGACCATGTGGGAGGGGGTCTGTCCGGCCAGCTGGATGATCCACTCGCCAAGGTCGGTCTCGTTGACCTGCACGCCCTGGGCCTGGAGGTGCTTGTTGAGGTGGATTTCCTCGGTGGCCATGGACTTGGATTTGACGATGCGCTTGACGCCCTTCTCGCGGCAGAGGTTGGCGATGTACTCCTTCACCTGCTGGGGGGAGTTGGCGCGAAACACTTTGGCCCCGCGCGCCTCGGCGGACTTGGTGAACTGGGCGGCCAGCTCGTCCATGTGCTCGGCGGCGTAGCCCTTGATGGCGGCGATGCGTCCGCGCAGGGCTTCGAAGTCGATGCCCTCGTAGGCCTTGGCCCGGGCCACGGCGTAGGCCTCGGAGAAGCGGCCCAGCGCGCCGCTCAGGTTGGCGTCGTGGAGGGCCTTGTCGATGGATTCCTTGAATTCGGTGGTGGCCATTAGTTCTGCCCTCCCAGGTCGTCGATGCAGACAATGATGAGGCGCTCGGGCCCGTGGACGCCGATGGTCAGCACGCGCTCGATGTCGGCGGTGCGGCTGGGGCCGGAGATCAGCGCCAGGTAGGCGCAGTCCTTGGGGTGCACGGTTTCCAGCAGGGCCGGAAGGTCCGGGAGGATGGCGTCCGTGCCCACGATGGCGATGTGCAGCCAGGGCAGCATGGAGGCCAGGCGCTCCTTGGGGTCGGTGGAGTTCTGGGCCACGGTGCCGGTGTTGGCGATGCCCCAGTGCATCTGGGTGACGCCAATCCGGGACTGCTCGGCCTTGTCGCGGGTGACGTTGAAGGTGAGGCCGGGGAACTCGCCGGCCAGGGCGTCCTTGTCCACGCCTTCCAGGAAGGGGCAGTCCACCCACACGGCGTAGGCCTGGGGGGCGTCGGCCACGCCTTCCTTGCGGAAGGTCTCCTTGATGAAGTCCAGGGCGGGGCCTTTTGCCGGGAAGCGATGCACCTCGGCGCTCACGGCCTCGGCTTTGGCTTTGAAGAGGTCGAACATGTGGGAGGTCCTCCTGATTGGGGGCGGCCGGTCAGTCCGCCCGTTTCCCTGGCCGCGCTGGCACGGCCGTGTGCGGACCATGTAGACCTGATGAGGAGAAATCGGGAGCAGAAAGTTGAAAAACACTCTGGCGGGGCTGAATGGCTGTTTTCGGGGGCTCAATGGAGACGGCAGGAGCCTGCGGACAATGCCGACAGACAAGTTCCCGTTATTTCGGCATGTTGCCAGACGCTCTCCGCCGCGAATGCAGGACGGACGCCGCCCAATGGCGCGCCGCGGGGGCTCAATGGCTGCCTGAAAGAGGCGCATGGCGAGGACGGCGGACGGGCAGCCTGATCATCAGCGGCCAGACGGCCGACGGTCGGGAGATGCGCGTGCGGGCAAAGTGAACAACCGGCGCGGGAGATCCCCGGGAGCGCAAGGCGGCGCGGTCGCGCTCAGTGTGCCGGAACCGCGCCGAAGCCCGGGAACGGCTGCGAGCCGCCCGGGGCCGGTGCGGAACGCCAGAAGGCTTCGTCCAGCACCAGACGGCGTTCTTCCTCCGGCTCACCGGGGTTGCTGGTGCGCGCCAGCAGCACGGGGGCCGCGCCGCCCGGCGGCAGCCAGACGGCCAGCATGCCCAGGGTGCGCGGGCTGGAGGGTTTGGAGCCCGTGCGGAAGATGGACTGGTCCGGCCCGGCGACCGAGTCGCGGGAGAAGGACGCGGCGGAATCCAGAACCAGAGGCCGACTGGCCTGGGCCAGCAGCGAGCGGATGCGCTCCAGGCGCGCAACGCTGCCCGGAGCGTCGGGGCGTTGGCGCAGGTCCTCCGGGCCGCCTGGTAGCTCGGGGTGGTTCGTGTGCGCGGCGAACGCCCCGGCAGGCACGGGCTCCAGGGCATATCCCGTGCCCGAGCACTCCAGCACGGCCACACGGCGCGCGTCGGCCACCAGCGCGAAGGCCGGGGCCAGGCGGGCCAGGGTCTCCTTGTCCGCGAAGACCTCGTCCACGGAGGCGCAGCGCGACAGGAGGGTCCGGGCCGCGCCGACGAGGCCTCCCTCGCGGATGCGCTCCAGCCGCAGGGAGCGGGGGATGGTGCCCGCCGTGGCCGTGACCACGGCCAGCCCCTTCTCGTTGACCCCGCCCACCACCATGGTGCGGCCCTCGGGCGTTACGGAGAGCATGGCCGCCACGCGGTAGCCCCCGCGCGGCGCGAGGAGCGCGAAGCGCGTGGGGTGGTCCGGGGCGAAGTCGCGGTTTTTCACCAGGATGCTCCCGCCCCCGGCCACGTCCGCCCCCTGGAGCGCCCAGAGGGTGCAGGCCGGGGCGTTTCCGGCCCAGAGCAGCAGCGCGGGCAGCAGGACGGCGAGGAGGCGTGAGGGCATGGGGGCGTCGTTCGCGGGGGCGCTTCAGATGTCGAAGTGGGCCTTGAGGTCCTTGACGTTGTAGCGGCTCACCACGATCTCGGAGCGTTCGCGGTCGCTCAGGACGAGCTTGTAGCTGCCGCCGGTCCAGGGGATGATCTCGGCCACGTGGGCCAGGTTCACCAGATGGCTGCGGTGGGCGCGGAAGAAGCCGTGGGGGGCCAGGCGCTCCTCCAGTTCGGAGAGGGTGGCCTTGGCGGTGTAGCGGCCGTGCACGGTGTGCACGGTGATGCGCCCGTCCTCGCTGGAGACGGAGAAGACATGCCTGGGCAGCGTGGGCACGATGCGCTCGCCGTCGTAGAGGGGGATGCGCCGTTCGGGGGCCTGGGGGTCCTGCGGCTGGGCCTGGGCCTGCGCGGACGCGCCGCCTTGGGGCTCGTCCAGGCGCAGGGCGCGCCGGGCGCGGTCCACGGTCTTTTTCAGGCGGTCCAGGGTGAAGGGCTTGAGGATGTAGTCCAGGGCCTCCAGCTCGAAGGCCGCCACGGCGTGCTCCTCGTAGGCCGTGACGAAGGCCAGGAGCGGCTTCTTGGGCATGGAGCCGAAAAGGTAGGTGAGCTCCAGGCCCGAGACGCCGGGCATCTGGATGTCCAGGAACACCAAGTCGGGCTGGAGGGCGCGCAGTTGGGGCATGGCGGCGGAGGCGCTGGCGGCGTCGCCCACCACGGCCACGTCCTCGATGCGGCCCAGCTGGTGGCGCAGCTCGCGGCGCACGGGGCCCTCGTCGTCGATGATGAACGCGGTGAGGCTCATGGGCGCGGGATGGTGAAGCACACGGTGAAGCCCCTGCCCGGGGCCGTTTCGATGCACAGGCCGTGGCCCACGCCATGGATGCCCACGAGCCGGGCCTGCACGTTGCCCAGGGCCAGGCCCGAGCCCTTGGGCCGGGCGCGGGACACGTCGCCCGCCAGGAGCGGCTCGGCATCGGCCTGGTCCATGCCCACGCCGTCGTCGCGCACGCAGATGCGCACGCCGCCCTCCACGGCGGCGGCCTCGATGCGGATCTCCCCGCCCTCCTCCTTGGGCATGAGCCCGTGGCGCAGGGCGTTCTCCACCAGGGGCTGGAGGATAAGGGGCGGCACGGGGCACTCCAGCACGGCGGGGTCCACGGCGTAGGAGACGCGCAGGCGCTCCTCGAAGCGGGCGCGCTCGATGGAGAGGTAGTCTTCGCAGTGCTCCAGCTCCTTGGCCAGGGGGATGCTGGAGCCTCCGGGCTTGATGTTCTTGCGGAAGAAGTCGCCCAGCTTCACCAGCAGGTCGGATGCGGTGTCCGGGTCGGTGCGGATGTAGTGCATGATGGACGTGATGGCATTGAAGAGGAAATGCGGATTGATCTGGGCCTGGAGCATCTTGATCTCGGCCTCGGTACGCAGCTTCTTCTGCCTCTCGGACTCCAGGAGGGCTTGTTCCGCCTGTCGTTTCTGGGTGATGTCGCGCACGATGGAGACGATGCAGCGCTCCCCGCCGATCTCCACCAGCTCGCCGGAGCGCTCGACGGTGATCACCTCGCCGGACTTGGTGCGGTATTGCAGCTCCTGGTTCTGGGTGCTGCCGGTGCGCAGGAATTCGTCGTCGAGCTCGTAGCGCTGGTCTGGGTTGGCGTAGATGCCGATGTCCATGGAGGTGCGCCCCAGCACTTCCGCCCGGGAAAAGCCCGTGACCTTCTCGAAGGCCTCGTTCACGTCCAGGTAGATGCCGCCGTTCAGGCGCAGGATGGCGATCCAGTCCGGGCTGTGGCGGAAGATGCGCTCGAACTTCTCCTCGGATTCCCGCAGGCTGGCTTCGGTCTTCTTGCGGCCCTGGATGTTCACCCACAGGGCCATGACCATGCCCAGGAGCACCAGGAAGGCGGCGGCCACGGAAAGCACCTTGCCCTGGTGCTCGTCGTAGAAGGAGGCCGGGCGGTTGACCACCTCGCTGCCCTCGGGCAGGGCCGAGAGGGGAATGGCGAAGCGGCGCAGCTGGGCGTAGTCGAACATGTAGCGGTGGGGGCTTTGCTTGCGCACGGGCACGTCGGCCACGCTCTCGCCCGCGAGCAGGCGCTGGGCCATGCGCCCCGCCACCTCGCCCTGGTTGAACCCGCTGGTGAGCAGCCCGCCCACGATGCCGTGGCCCAGGTAGAAATCCCACACGCCGAACATGGGGGCCTTGGCCCGGGAGGCGATGAGGGCGATGGATTCGTCGTAATCGAAGGTGCGCCCGGCGCGGTCGCGGTTGAAGGTCATGAGCAGGATCAGGTCGCCCTGGGACAGGGCCTCCACGCGATCCAGGAGTTCGTCCATGGTCAGGTCGTCCAGAGTGGCCACGGCCACCTTCTTCTCGAACTCGGGCATCACCTCGGCCAGGGCCTTGGCGTTGGCCAGGCCCGTGCTGGAGCGGTCGTTCACCACCACCACGCGGTAGGTGGAGGGCAGCATGGAAAGGGCCGCGCGCAGGGTGCCGCGCACGTCGAAGTCTTCCACTACGCCGGTCACGTGGTCCTTTTCGGCCCCCAGCATGGCCTCGTCGAAGAAGTTCACCCCGCAGAACACCACCCGCGCCCCGGGGAACACCTTGGCGCGCCAGCCCAGCAGGAACTGAAAGGCGTCGTCGTCGGAGGCCACCACCACGTCCATGGGCACGCGGGCGTACTTGGCCTGGAGGCGACCGGCCAGGGCCGGAGCGTCCTCGGGGGCGTGCAGGCGCTTGGCGTCCAGGTATTCGGTGTAGAGTTCCACCCCGGGCAGCCCCGCCAGCACGGAGCGGATGCCCGCGTCCACGCCGTCGGTCCAGTTGAGTCCCTGGTGGTAGGAGTGCAGCAGGAGCACGCGCTGCCTGGGAGCGGCCCACGCCGCCTGGACGGCCAGGCACGTGATGAGCGCCGCGAGGGCGAAGACGCGTGGGAGCAGCTGGATCATGTCTGGCCTTGGCCGCCGGGATGGCCCGCGCGGGGCGCGGCGGCGACGATTTCCTAGCACGTTCGCGGGCGCAAGGGAATGGCGCGCGCCCCGGCGCTCCCGGCCCCGGACTAGGCGAGCTTCTTCCCGGAGAGGAAGCGCAGGAAGCGGATGGCCTCCATGAAGCCCGGATTGATGGACAGGGCGCGCTCCAGGGCCTCGCGGCAGGCGTCCCGGTCGCCCTTGTCGTAGTGCACCCGGGCCAGGTTGAAGAAGACGTTCTCGTCGTTGCCTTCAAGCTCCACGGCCTTCTCGTAGAAGCCGATGGACTCGTTGAAATGGCCTTCCTTGCGCAGACTCACGGCGAAATGGTTGAGGCTCGCGCGGTGTTCCTCCAGGGCGTCCGGGGCGGTGCAGCGCAGAGTCTCCAGGGTCTGGCGGGCCTGGGCCATGTATTCCGGGTCCTCCCCGGCAGGGGGCTCGGCCCCCACGAAGGCCGCGAGCGTCTTGCGCTCCCGCGCGCCCAGGGCGGGGAGCCCGCCGCCCCGCGGATCGAGGAGCGCCTGGCAGAGGGCGTCCAGGGCCTGGGAGGGGTTCTCCCGGTAGTAGAAGGGCTCCGGGCGGTGGACTTTCAGGAATTCGGCCAGGGCCATGCGCGAGACGATGCCCGAGGGCAGCCCCGCGCTGGTGAGGGGCTGCAGTTCCACCCGGCCGGGCGACGCCAGACGCGCGTACCACCAGGTGACGGTTTCGCGGGTTCCGGCGGTGGCGCCGGTGCCGATCTCGCTCTCCACGCTGCGTGCGTAGACGCCAAGCGCCCTGGGCGCGTCATCCTGCAGGGGCATACACCCTCCCCGCGCCCTCCGGCATGCGTAATTCCGGGGCGCTCACTCCAGATATCCTGCCGCGCGCAGCGTCTGGTGAAGCTGGCGGCGGCGCTTGTCGTCCTCGTTCAGGAGCCCTCTGTCCAGGATGTACCGGGCGAACTGAAGCCCCTCTCCGAAGAAGCTGTTGATGTCCAGGGCATTGAGCAGATGTTTCAGGGCGTTGTCCAGATCGTTTTTTTCGAGGTAGGCCCTGGCGATGTTGAATTGGAGGTTTTCGTCCAGGAAGGTCATCTCCTGGGCGCGGAAGTAGTAGCGCAGGGTCTGGTCCAGAAGGCCGCGCTTGCGCAGCGCGATGCCCAGTTCGTTGAAGAGGTGCTTGTGTTCGTCTTCGAAGGCCTCGTCGAGTTCCAGGAGGTTGTCGAAGACGTGCACGGCCTTGTCCGTGAGCCCCAGGGCCAGCAGCGAGATGCCCAGGCCGAAGGCCGCGCGGACGTTGGCTTCGTCGATGCGGCGCACCTTCTCGTATTCGCGCACGGCCCCGGGGTGATTGCCGACCTCGCGGTAGGCGTCGCCCTGCATCAGGGGGCGGCTCAGGTACTGGTAGGTGGTTTGGGCCTCGGGCATGTAGCCGGTGAGCACATCTTCGCGGTCCAGCAGGAGGAGCGTGCCCTGGAGCTGGAAATCCACGTCGAGGCTGCGCATCTCCACCTTGCCGTTCTGGACTTCCCGGGCGAACCAGTAGGTCCTGGTGACGGTTTTGCGCCGGGTGGCGCCCGTGCCGAGGGTCACGGCGGTCTCCTGGGAGAAGATGCCGTGGAGTTTGGCGGCGGCGTGCTCCATCAGTCGAGGAGGAGCCCTCCGGCGCTTGCCCTGGCCGGAGTCGCGTCTTTGGGGTCTGCCCCGGCGGACTCGCCGTGTTCGAGTCGGCGAGCCAGCTGGCCCGCTTCCGAGAAGTCCGGCTTCAGGACCAGGGCCTGGCGCAGGTGATCCAGGGCGCGGTCGGTGTCTCCCGCGTAGATGTGGGCTTTGGCGATGTTGTAGTGGAGGTTTTCGTCCTCCGGAGTGACGGAGAGGGCCTGATTGTAGGCATGGAGCGCGCCCAGGTAGTCCCCGGAGCGCCTGAGCTTCACCCCCAGGGTGTTGTAGGGGTTCACGGCTTCCGGGTCGTCGCGCAGAATCTCCACGAACACTTCCTTGAGTTCCGCGAGCTTGTCCTGCAGCGCGAAGAGGTCGGCGGCGCGGCGCAGATGCTCCTGGTAGGCCGAATCGTCGCCTTTGCCCTTGTGGGCGTAGGCCAGCCCCCGATGGGCCTCGGCGTAGAGTTCGTTGAGGGCCACGGCCTTGTTGAAGGAGAGGATGGCCTTGCCGTATTTCTTCTCCCGGAGGTAGTCCATGCCCAGGTTGAAATACTTGAGGGCCTCGTTCTCCTCGGAGACCATTTCCTCGAATTCGCTGATGGCGGCGTCGAAGTCCTGGCGACGCAGCGCGTCCTGGGCGCTCTGAAGCATCTCCTCCTCGATCTCTCCGGGCGAGAGCGAGTTCCAGGCGGCGCGGATGTGTTTCTCCATGGTCTCCAGGGAATACGGACGGATCACATAGCCCGAGCATCCGGCGGAGACGGCGTCCATCACGTATTCCTGCTGGCTCTCGCTGGTGACCATCACCAGGGCCTTCACGGAGGTACGCCTGCCCTTGGCCAGTTGGCGCAGGCAGGCGATGCCGTCCATGTCGGCCAGGGCGGAGTCGATGAGCGCGATGCTTGCGTTGCCCGACTCCAGGTGGCCCTGCGACTGCTGGAGCGACTGGAAGGCCCGGACATCCTGAAACCTCATGCGCAGCAGGGTGTTCTTGTCCAGGGCGGCGTGGCGCACGTCGCCCGAAAGGATGGCCACCGAGAGGCTGCTGGGGTCAAATCGCATGAAAGGCCGCCTTGAATGCTTGATGAACGCCTGGATTATCTGAATTGATCCATGCACGCCCCGATGTCAACGGGGACCCGCAGATTGCACGTCGTACCGTCGGAAGTCCCGAGATTTGGACAGAACGCCCCACGAAACGCCCCCCGGAACACCCCGGAAGGTCCTTTACTCCTGGCATAATTCCTGATTATGTTTCTGATTCAGTTCCTTACTGAACACCACGGGGATTTTCTTGTCGCAGTCCAGCATGATCCGCCCCGACGGACGGCCCTCGCTCCGACCGGGCCTCCCACAGACCCTGGCGACGTTGTTCGTCCTGTTCTTCATGGCGGCGCAAGCGCCCTGCTCCGCCCTGGCGGCCCCCCGTTTCCAGCCGCGCTTCCAGAGCTTCGGCGTGGACGAGGGCCTTTCCCAATCCTCCGCCGTGTGCATGGCGCAGGACCGCGAGGGCTTCCTCTGGATCGGCACCTACTCCGGCCTGAACCGCTTCGACGGCCGTTCCTTCACCATCTTCTCCTCCGACATTCTGCCCGACGCCAACATCCGCTCCCTGGCCGTGGACGCCAAAGGCGACCTCTGGGCCGGCACACGCAGCGCGGGCCTGCTGCACCGCGACAGGACCACGGGGCGTTTCGAAGTCCATTCCCACAACCCGGACAACCCGGCGAGCATCCCCAGCAACGAGGTGCACGCCATCCACGAAGACGCCTCCGGCATCCTGCGCGTCGGCACGGGGGGCGGCCTGGCCGAAATGGACCGGACCACGGGCCGCTTCCGGCGCATCGGGCAGGCCGAGGCGGCGGCGTCCAAAGACGCCGACATCGTGGCCATCGCCCAGGACGCCTCGGGACAGGTCTGGGCCGCTTCGCGCAAGGCGCTCCTGCTCCTTGACGGCAAGCGCGGCGTTTTGGAGGCTCCCGAATGGCCGGAGCTGACAAGGCTGCTCTCCGAGGCCCAGATCAACGCGCTCCACCCCGACGGCGGTTCCGTGCTCTGGATAGCCACCGACGGCGTGGGCATCCTGCGCCTGGACACTGCCGAGCGCACCCTGGAACGTTACATCCCCTCCGTGGGGGTCTTCCGCATCCTGCGCGACCGCCGCGGCATGCTCTGGGCCGCCACCAGCGCGGGCGTGGGCAGGCTCGTGGAGCAGGACGGGGCCAGGTCCTTCGAATTCTTCCCCCACAACCCCTACGTGCCGGACTCCGTCAGCCAGAGCGACGTGATCTCCATCCTGGAAGACGAGTCGGGCATCCTCTGGTTCGGCACCTACTCGGCGGGCGTGAGCAAGCTCATCCCCGGGTCGCGCTGGTTCGCGGTCTACCGCCAGACCCCGGGCGAGCCCGGAGGCCTCCCCGGCAAGGAGGTGGGCGCGGTGCGCCTCGACCGCGAAGGCGGCCTCTGGATCGGCCTGCGCTACGAGGGCATGGTCCGCCTGGACGCCTCGCGGCGTCTGGACAAGGCCTGGCGCAACAACCCGGCCGACCCCACCAGCCTTGGAGACGACATGATCAACTGCATCATGGAAGACTCCCGGGGGCGCATCTGGGTGGGCACGGTGGAAAAGGGCATCAGCATCCTCGACCGCTCCACCAACACCTTCACCCACCTGCGAAGCGACCGCGACGACCCGAACACCCTCTCGCAGGACAAGATCTGGTGGCTCTTCGAGGACCACTCGGGCATCGTCTGGGCCGGCACCAGCAAGGGCGGGCTCAACCGCATCGACCCCGACACGGGCAAGGTGACCCGCTACCAGAACGACCCCGCCAACCCCGACTCCATCAGCCACGACCGCGTGCGCCACATCATCCAGACGCGCGACGGCGCGCTCTGGATCGGCACCAACGGCGGCATCAACCGCTTCGACCCGCACACAGGCGTCTTCCGCCACTGGCGCAACGACCCGCGCGACCCCAAAAGTCTCTCCAACGACCGCGTCACCCCCATCGTGGAAGCCCCCACTGGCAAGCTCTGGGTGGGCACCGACGGCGGGCTCAACCTCTTCGATCCCGCCACCGGCGAGTGCAGGCGCTGGTCTGAGCGCGACGGACTCACCGACGACGGCATCCAGGGCCTGGCGCTGGACGCCCAGGGCCGCGTCTGGATGAGCACCTTCAAGGGCATCTCCCGGCTCGACCCCGAGACCGGGGCCATCCGGAACTACGCCAGGGGCGACGGCCTGGCGGGGCTCGAATACTATATGAACGCCTTCCACAAAGGCGCCGGGGCGAACATGGTTTTCGGCGGCTTCTCGGGCGTCAACGAATTCGATCCCTCCCTTGTGGAACCCAACACCCACGCTCCCCGGACGGCCCTCTCGGGGCTCAAGGTGAACAACCACCCCCGCCCGCTGGATGTCCCGGCGGCCGAGCCCGTGGTGACCCTCTCTCCCGGCGACCTGAGCGTCTCCTTCGAATTTGCCTCGCTGGACTTCGCCAACCCCCAGAAAAATCACTTCGCCTACCGCCTCGAAGGCTTCGACACAGACTGGGTGGAAGGCCAGACGGCCAACCACGCCACCTACACCAACCTCGATCCCGGCCGTTACACCTTCCAGGCCCGCTCGGCCAACGACGAAGGGCTCTGGGGGCCCGTCCTTTCGGTTTCGCTTGTTGTCACGCCGCCTGTGTGGCGCACGGTCTGGTTCAAGACCCTCTGCCTGGCGGCGGCCGCAGCCGCGCTCTGGGGCCTCTACACGTGGCGGCTGGCCGCGCTCAAGGCCCGGCGCGCGGAGCTCGAAGAGACCGTCTCGCGCCAGGTGGCCTCGCTGCGCCACGAGATCGAGGAACGCGTGCGCGCCGAAAAAGACCTGCGCGACAGCCAGCAAAGCTTCCAGGCCATCTTCCAGTACAGCCCCGTGGCCGTGGCCATCTCCTCCCTGCGCGGCGGGCGCGTCATCCAGGTGAACCGGGCCTTCTGCGCCCTCACCGGGCACGACGCCCAGGAGGTCATGGGCGTCCCGGGCCTGGAGCTGGGCCTGTGGGCGAACCTGGCCGATCGCAAGGCCATCCTGGATGATCTGAATGCCCGGCGGGTGGTGCTCAACCGCGAAATCGCCCTGCACCACCGCCAGGGGCCCGGCGCCCCCCTGCCCGCCCTGTGCTCCGCGGCGCTCATCGAGGTGTTCAACGAGCCCAGCGTTCTGTGGATCTTCGCAGACATCTCCGAACGCAAGCGCCTGGAAACCGAACTCATCGAGGCCAGGGAGCGCGCCGAGGCCTCCAACCAGGCCAAGAGCGACTTCCTGGCCAACGTCAGCCACGAGATCCGCTCGCCCCTCAACGCCATCCTGGGCCTCACGGACATCTCCCTGCACCAGAACCCGCCGCCCGAGCTGCGCGTCAACCTCGAAAAGGTCACCACCGCCGGGCGCATGCTCCAGGGCCTGATCAACGACCTGCTCGACCTCTCCAAGATCGAGGCCGGCAAGCTGGAACTGGTGCCGGCCCCCTTCCGGCTCTCCTCCGTGCTGGACTCCGTGCGCGACATCTTCACGGACAAGGCCGAGGAAAAGCGTCTGCACTTCACCATCCAGAAAGCCCCCGACATGCCGGGCGCCCTGGTGGGAGACAGCCTGCGCCTGGAGCAGGTGCTCATCAATCTGGTGGGCAACGCCCTCAAGTTCACCGAGCACGGGGAGGTGTCCTTGAGCGTCAGCGCCGGGCGCGTCACCCCCGACGCCGTGGAGGCCGTGTTCACCGTGCGCGACACCGGCATCGGCATGACCCTCGAGCAGGCCGCGCGCATCTTCAACCCCTTCGAGCAGGCCGACAGCTCCACCTCGCGCCGCTTCGGCGGCACGGGGCTGGGCCTCTCCATCGTGCGCCGCCTGGCCGACATGATGGGGGGTGACGTTGCCGTGGACACCGAACCCGACCGGGGCAGCACTTTCACTTTCCGGGCCACCCTGGGCGTGGACCGCGACAGCGCCCTGCACGACGCCCTGCCGCGCGGCGACCACTCCACCCTGCGCGGCGTGAAGATCCTCGTGGTGGACGACAACGCCCTCAACCGCGAACTCACCTCCGAACTCCTGCGCATGGCGGGCATGGTCCCGTCCGTCGCGGAGAACGGCAGCCAGGCCCTGGAACGGCTGGAAAACGAATCCTTTGCCGCCGTGCTCCTGGACGTGCAGATGCCCGTCATGGACGGCTACGAGCTGGCCCGGGCCATCCGGCAACGCCAGGACGGCACGCGCCCGGTGCTCGTGGCCCTCACCGCCCACGCCATGGCCGGCGACCGCGAACGCTGCCTGGAGGCGGGCATGGACGGCTACCTCACCAAGCCGGTGCTTCCCGAGACCCTCTACGCCACCCTTGTCCGCTGCCTGGGCCGCGTCGGCCAGCCCGGCGCGGCGCGGACGCGCGAATAGCGCTTGGCATCGCCGCCCGGCGCAGGTAGCATCATCGTCCCATGTCCCGACAGCCCACCATCCGGGAAATCCTCCAGAAGACCGAGGCCTACTTTTCCGAAAAGGCCGTGGACTCGCCCCGCCTCTCGGCCCAGCTCGTGCTGGCCAAGGGCCTGGGCATCGACCGCATGGCCCTCATCCTCGACCTGGACCGGCCCCTGTCCCATCCCGAACTGGACGCCCTGCGCCCCCTGGTGGCCCGGCGCGGCCGGGGAGAGCCCACGGCCTATATCCTGGGCGAGCGCGAATTCTACAGCCTGACCTTCCAGGTGGGCCCCGGAGTGCTGGTGCCCCGGCCCGAGACCGAGCTGATCGTGGAGACGGCCCTGGGACTCTTTCCCAAAGACGCCCCCCTGCATGCGGCGGACCTGGGCTGCGGCTCGGGCTGCCTGGCCGTGTGCCTGGCCTTCCATCTGCCCCTGGCGCGCGTCACCGCCCTGGATTCGAGCCCCGAGGCCCTCGCCGTGGCCCGCGCCAACGCCCTGCGCCACGGCGTGGAAGACCGCACGGAATTCGTGGAGGCCGACTTCTCCGGGCTCCCGGAAGCGCCCGGCGGGTATCAGCTGGTGGTCTCCAACCCGCCCTACGTAAGCCGGGAGGAATACGCGGAGCTCTCGCCCGAGGTGGCCCGCTTCGAGCCCCGCCAGGCCCTCACCCCCGGCCCCACCGGGTTGGAGGCCTACCCTGCGGTGCTCGCCGCCGCCAGGGACCGCCTGGCCGCCGGGGGCGCGCTGCTGGCCGAGATCGGCTGGAAGCAGGGCCAGGCCGTCAAGGACCTCTTCGAGGCCCCGGAACACGGCTTCACCCAGGTGCGCGTCCTCAAGGACCTCGCCGGACTGGACCGCGCGGTCCTGGGCCGCAAGCCCGGCTGAGCGCAAGGAGCCCCCATGCTGGAGATCGTCGTCTTCCTCTGCGGCGCGGTGGTCATGGTCATCGAGTTGGCCGCCACGCGCATCCTGGCTCCTTACCTGGGCACGTCCACGGTGGTCTGGACCAGCGTCATCGGGGTCATCCTGGCGGCCCTGTCCCTGGGCTACTGGTGGGGCGGGCGCCTGGCCGACCGCAACCCCTCGCGCAAGGCCCTCTCGGGCGTGATCCTGGCCGCCGCCGCCTGCACGGCGGCCATCGGCTTCTCCAACACCTTCGTGGTGGAGATGATCCGCGCCTCGGGCACGGGGCTGCACGCCTCGTCGCTCCTGGCGGTGGCCTGCCTCTTCGGCCCGGCGTCCACGCTGCTGGGCATGATCGCCCCCTTCGCCGCGCGCATCCGGCTCACGGACACGGCCACGGCCGGGCGCACCGTGGGACGGCTTTACGCCCTCTCCACGGCGGGTTCCATCGTGGGGGTCTTCGCGGGGGGCTTCTTCCTCATCGCCTACTTCGGCAGCTCGGCCATCCTCTTCCTGACGGCCGCCGTGCTGGCCGGGGCCTCGGCCCTGTGCCACGCCGGGCGCTGGCCCCTGAAGGCCCTGGCCGCCCTGGCCTGCGTGGGGCTCTACCTCTTCAGCGCCTCCCAGACCGCCGCCCTGACCGCAAAGGGCGTGGTGGACGTGGACACCCCCTACCAGCGCGCCATGGTCTACCCCTCGCGCGACTACACCACCGGCCGGACCATCGTGGCCCTGAGCACCGGCCCCGAGGGCGTGCAGGGGGGCGTCTACCCCGACGAGCCCGAGGCCCTGGCCCTCAACTACACGCGGTTCCTGCCATTGGCCTCGCACTTCGCCCCGGGCATGCGCCGCGTGCTGGTGCTGGGCGGCGGGGCCTACGCCTTCCCCAAGTACGTGCTGCGCAGCCACCCGGCCGCCGACGTGGACGTGGTGGAGCTCGACCCCGGCATCACGGCCCTGGCCCGCGCGCACTTCTTCCTGCCAGATGACCCGCGCCTGACCATCCGCCACGAGGACGCCCGGACCTTCCTCAACGCCAACACGCAACGCTACGACGTGATCGTGGTGGACGTGTTCAACTCCGCGGCCTCCATCCCCTTCCACCTGGCCACGGTGGAGACCGTGCGCCGCCTGGCCCTGGCCCTGGCGGACGACGGGGTGCTCATCGTGAACACCATCGGCGCGCTCCAGGGGCCGCGCGCAAGGCTTTACAAATCCTTCGCGGCCACATACTCCCAGGCCTTCCCGCAGGTCCACGCGGTCCGAACCTGGAGCGGCGGCGCGGAGGATGCCCCGCAGAACCTCCTGCTGGTCTGCTTCAAGACCGACGCCCCCAGGGATTGGACCAGCGCCGATCCCGCGATGGCCGGACGCCTGGACCGCCGGATCCCGCCGCCGGACCTCTCCGGCGCGCTGGTCCTTACCGATGAATACGCACCCGTAGAACGTTATTTGACCGGATGGTGAACCCATGACCGACGAGAAGTCCTGTCCCTGCGGCTCCGGCCGCGACCTGGCCGAGTGCTGCGGCCCCATCGTATCGGGCGAGATGGCCGCGCCCACGGCCGAGGCGCTCATGCGCTCGCGCTACACGGCCTACGCTCTGGGCGACCTGGCGCACCTGAAGCGCTCCCTGGACCCCAAATGGCACGCCACCTTCGACGAACAGGGCACGCGCGAGTGGTCCGAAAAGGCCGACTGGCAGGGCCTGACGGTGCTTTCCACCAAGGGCGGCCAGGAGGGCGACGAGGAAGGCGAGGTGGAGTTCGTGGCCCGCTTCCTGATGGACGGCGAGGAGCAGGAACTGCGCGAGCGCGCGCGCTTCCGCCGCCGCGAGGGCCGCTGGGGCTACGTGGACGGCAAAGTGAAGTCCAACCGGGAGCCCGTGAAGGCCGCCGGGCCCAAAGTGGGCCGCAACGACCCCTGCCCCTGCGGCAGCGGCAAGAAGCACAAGAAGTGCTGCGGCTGAGTTTTTTCGCGTTCTTTCAATTAATCGTTGACAGCACGCCGCAACGAGCATAAATACTGTCTTCCCGACGCGGGGTGGAGCAGACCGGTAGCTCATCGGGCTCATAACCCGAAGATCGTGGGTTCAAATCCCACCCCCGCAACCAAGGAGCCAAGGGCCGACGGAGTGATCCGTCGGCCCTTTTCCTTTACCCGCCCACATTACATCCCGGACCGAAGCCCTGGCCATGTCACATTCTGCCGTGGCGGCCTGGGCGCTAAACCACAGGGCATGCCGACTTGACTTTCCCCACAACATGGACGCAGTTAAGAAGTGTATCATCTGGAGAACTGATCGCCATGAACGATGCGAAGCAAATTTACGACCAGATCAACAACCTCCTGCTACATTGCAAGCTTTACGAAGCAGAGACGCTTGCAACGGAAGCAACCAGGATATTTCCTCAAAATTACTCGATAGCCGAAAGACTCGCACATGTACAATTGCGCAGAGAAAAATACTTTGATGCCGAACAAAATTACAAAGCAATCATCTCAAAATTTCGCGACAGGATTCATGCCTGGATCGGCCTGATAAATACTTTGCTGTTGCAAGGCAAAATCATGGACGCCGAGAGCGTCGCTAATGATGCTATGACCTTGTTCCACAAGGAGTTCTCCATCCTTGAAAGAGTGGCTGACGTGCAGTTTCGCAAGGGCATGCACCGTGAAGCCCAAAAGTCTTACGAAAGCATCATCGACAGGTTTCCAGACAAGGCGCAAGCTTGGGTTGGCCTGACGAACGTTCTTTTGTCGCAAGACAAGATCAGCGACGCGGAGATGGTTGCGGGCGAGGCAATCATACTGTTTCCAGGCGAGTATTCTGTATTGGAAAGATTCGCGCACACGCTGCACCGCAAAGGAATGCACTGCTACGCCGAAAGAATCTTCAGGATCATCATCGATAGATATCCCGACAAGACAAATGGCTGGATTGGCCTGACGAACGTCCTGCTGTCGCAAGACAAGCTGGATGAAGCCGAGGGCGTGGCGGGCAAGGCAAAGGCCCTGTTCCCGGAAGACTTTCCGG